>JAUHVN010000134.1 GCA_030425055.1 Actinomycetes bacterium
GCGCAGTTCGACCGGGGTGAGAGGGAGCGGGTCGAGCCGGTACCCGGCTCGGCGCAGCCGCAGCCCCGCGATCGTCGAGGTCGGAAGCCACACCCCGAGTGCGTGCAGTTCATCCGCCCGCTCGCGCAGGACGGCGTCGACGGGCCCGTCGACCACCGTGCGTCCGGCCTCGTCGAGCACGACGACACGGGTGACGACGTCGATCGCGGCGTCGAGGTTGTGCTCGATGAGCACGATCGCCCGATCGCCCGCGGCGGCGATCTCGGACAGCGCCTCGTAGACGTCCTCGATGCCGGTCGGGTCGAGGTTGGCGGTGGGCTCGTCGAGCACCATGAGCGGTGAGCCCAGGGCGAGCACGCACGCGATCGCGAGGCGCTGCCGTCCACCGCCCGAGAGCACGTCGGGGTTCTCGCGCCGACGATCCCACAGGCCCACCCGGCGCAGGGCGGCCTCGGTGCGGGCGAGCACCTCGGCCACCGGCATCCGCAGATTCTCGGGACCGAAGGCGACCTCGTCGAGGATCGTGCCGGTCACCAGCTGGGCGTCGGGGTCCTGGAACACCATTCCCACGACGGTGCTGAGCCGTGCCACGGGAGTGGATGCCGCGGGCAGGCCCGCGACCGACACGACACCCGCGACCTCTGCCGGCACGTCGTGGGGGATGAGGCCGTTGAGCGCGAGAGCGAGAGTGGACTTGCCGGCGCCGCTCGGCCCGAGCACGAGCACGACCTCGCCCGGCGACGCCGAGAACGACGCATCCGCCGGCGTCGGGGTGCGCTCGCCGTCGTGCGTGACGGCCAGGTGCTCGACACGCAGCAGCGGCGCGTCGGCGGGCACGTCGGACGACGCGTGCGGTGCGGTGGCGGTCACGGGGCTCCCGGGGATGTGCACCCCCCAACTTAGCCGACCCTAACCTGCGCCGATCGCGGCGGGGTGCCGCGGAGTGCCCGCCGGCGCCGTCAGCGCCGCACGGGCCGCGCGACACCGGCGCGCCGCAGGGCGGCGCCGATGCCGAGACCCACGGCCGTCCACACGATCGGGCCGAGCACCGACAGGCCGAGGTAGACGATCTGGGCCCACAGCGGCAGCGCCGACAGGTGAGCCGCGAAGTAGACGGCGGCGGCGACGATCACGCCGATGATCGCGCCCGAGATGAAGAACCGCCATGCGGCCCACGATCGGTAGCGCACCGCCGCGGCGACGATCTCCTGGATGCCGCCGAAGAGCACCGCGGTGCCGAGGAACTGGAGCGCGTACGGGGGTGCGACCGCCGACGACGCGAGCGCCGCGAGCAAGTGGGTGATCAGCGCGACCCAGGGCAGACGCAGCGCCTCCTGCGCGATGATGCCCGGCAGCACGTGCACGCCCAGCAGGAAGCCGTAGACGATCGGAACCGTGGCGATGACGGGGACCGCGAGCCAGCCTTCGACGCCGCCGAGCAGGCCGGTTGCGACGCCGATGGCCGCGCAGGTGAGCAGAACGCGCGTCGACAGTCGGGATGCCTGGGCCACCTGCACAAGCGTAGTGGCGGTTCTCACCGGATTCTCATCCGCCCGGTCACCTGAGAGACCGCTGTGAGTTAGTTTGGTGGGGGTCGGTCGTCGACGACGACGTCCGTGTCCATGCACACAACCACATTGCTGGAGGACCACATCATGGGTCGACCCTCCGTGAGAGCAGCCGCGGTGATCACCGTCGCCGCCCTGCTCACCGGGACCGCGAGCGCCGCGTTCGGCGCCGACTCGGTCGAGGAGGTGACCATCCCGACACCCGTCGACGCGACCGGCGGCCAGTACATCGTCGTCCTCGACGAAGAGCCGCTCGCCGGCTACGAGGGCGGCGTGCGCGGCATCGCTGCGACGAAGCCCGCGAAGGGCGACAAGCTCGACGCGCACACCAGCAACGCACGCAAGTACATCGCGCACCTCGAGAAGAAGCAGGGCGAGATCGCCGACGACGCCGGTGTGACCGTGGATGCCGCATACCAGGTGACGTTCAACGGCTTCAGTGCCGCGCTCACAGGCCCGCAGGTGGCCGAGCTGCGTGCGACCAAGGGCGTCATCGGCGTGTACCCCGACGAGATCCGCCACCCCACGGCTGCGCAGCAGGGCACCGAGTTCCTCGGGCTCGAGGGCGGCAGCGGTGTCTGGGACGCGGTCGGCGGCACGGACGAGGCGGGCGAAGGGGTCGTGGTCGGCGTGATCGACACCGGCATCTCGCCCGACAACCCGTCTTTCGCGGGCGACAAGCTCGGCACGCGGCCCAGCGACGAGCCGTTCCTGCAGGGCAACACCATCGTGTTCTCGAAGGCCGACGGCACGCAGTTCCGCAGCGAGCGCATGCGCGGTCAGAACTGGAGCAGCCAGGACTACTCCACCAAGCTGATCGGCGCGCAGTTCTTCTCGTCCGGCGCGAAGGCCGCGGGCTTCAAGTTCACCTCCGACTTCCTCTCGCCCCGTGACGGCGACGGCCACGGCTCGCACACCGCGAGCACCGCCGCCGGCAACCACGGCGTCGAGGCATCCATCGAGGGCGTCGACTTCGGTGCCATCTCGGGTGTCGCACCGGCGGCCAAGGTCGCGTCGTACAAGGCGTGCTGGGTCGGCCCCGACCCGCTGTCGACCTCGGACGACATCTGCGCGACCAGCGACCTGCTCGCGGCGATCGACCAGGCCGTCGCGGACGGCGTCGACGTCATCAACTACTCCATCGGCGGCGGGTCGGCCACGACGATCCTCGCGGTCGACGACGTGTCGTTCTTCTACGCCGCGATCGCGGGCGTGTTCGTCTCGGCGAGCGCCGGCAACGACGGCCCGGGCGCGGCCACCGCCGACCACGCGTCGCCGTGGTACACCACGGTCGCCGCGTCGACCATCCCCACGTGGGAGGGCACGGTCGAGCTTCCGACCGGCGATGCATTCGCGGGCGCCTCGGTGACCGTTCCGTTCGGCGAGTCGATCACGGCTCCCGCCGTGTACGCCGGTGACATCCCGGCATCCGGCATCGCCGCCGACGAGGCCGCGCTGTGCACGCTCGGGTCGATCGATCCGGCGGCTGCGGCGGGCAAGATCGTGGTGTGCGACCGCGGCCTGATCGCGCGCGTCGAGAAGTCGCAGACGGTCGCCGAAGCCGGCGGCGTCGGCATGGTGCTCGTCAACGTCGGAGACGTGCCGGGCAGCCTCGACAACGACTTCCACTCGGTGCCCACGGTGCACCTGCAGAACACGGCCCGCGCCGCGGTCGTCGACTACGTGCAGAGTGCCGCGTCGCCCGAGCTCACGCTCGTCGGCGCGAACACGACCGGCATCCCCACGCCGCTTCCCCAGATCGCCGGCTTCTCGAGCCGCGGCCCGATGCTCGCCGACGGCAGCGACGTGATCAAGCCCGACCTGACCGCGCCCGGCGTGGCGATCCTCGCCGCGACCCACAACGCCAAGAACACCGAGCCGACGTACGGCATCCTGTCGGGCACGTCGATGTCGGCCCCGCACATCGCGGGTCTGGCGGCGCTGTACCTCGGCGAGCGGCCCCTGGCCACTCCCGCCGAGATCAAGTCGGCCATGATGACCACCGCGTACGACACGGTCGACGCCGAGGGTGCGACGGTCACCGATCCGTTCGCCCAAGGTGCCGGTCACGTCGACCCGACGAGGTTCTTCGAGCCGGGTCTGCTGTACCTGCAGGGGGCTCTCGACTGGGCGGCGTACATCGAGGCGGCGCTCGGCGAGGACGTCTTCGGTGAGGGCGTCGAGCCGCTCGACGACCCGAGCAACCTCAACCTCGCGTCGATCGGCATCGGCAAGCTCGCGGGCCCGCAGATGGTCACGCGCACGGTGACGGCGACGGCCGACGGCGAGTACACGGCGACGGTGAGCGGCGTCGACGGCATCGCCGTCGAGGTCAGCCCGTCGAGCTTCGAGATCTTCGAGGGCGAGACCCAGCAGATCGAGATCTCGTTCGCGCTCACCGAGACGACCGAGGCCGAGGCCTGGGCGACGGGCTTCCTGAGCCTCACGTCCGCCGACGCGACGGTCCGGTCGCCCATCGCGGTCTTCCCCGTCACGGCTGACGCCCCCGAAGAGGTGGCCGGCACCGTCGAGGACGGTTCGACGTCGGTCGACATCATCCCCGGCCTCACGGGTGACCTGCCGCTCAACCTGAGCGGCCTCACTCCGATGGAGCTGCTGGTCGACTCGGCCAACCCGGTCGACGGTCACTCCGGGAACGAGGCCTCCGGTGATGAGTTCGGCGACATCGCCTGGGTCATCGACATCCCGGCCGGCACCGAGCTCTCGCGGTTCACGCTCGACTCGTCCGACGACGTCGGCAGCGACCTCGATCTCTTCGTCTACCACGTCGTCAGCCCCACCGATATGCGTTACCACGACGTCTGGTACTCGGCGTCGGGTTCGGCCGACGAGGAGGTCACGCTCACCCTGCCCGAGGCGGGAACGTACCTGGTTGTGGCCAACATGTACTCGACGACAGGCCCCACCACGTGGGATCTGTGGATGGCGAACGTCGCGACCGACTCGACGAACGGCGGCTTCGCGGCCACCCCGAACCCGCTGGCCGTCTCGCTCGGCGTCTCGACGTCGTATGACCTGCAGTGGTCGGGTCTGGACGCCGACGGCCGCTACCTCGGAGTCGTGCAGTACGGCGACTCCGCGGTGCGCACGGTCGTCACCGTCGACTAGCCCGCAGACGGAACGAGAACGACGCCCCGGGTCACCGCCCGGGGCGTCGTTTCGTGCGGTGGCTGTGTCGCCGTGTCGTCGCGTCGCCGTGTCGCCGACGGCAGGCGTCAGATGCGGCGACGGCGGCGGGTGAGGCGCACCCCTGGCAGCGGTGGCGCCGGCACGCGCTCGTCGCCGTGGTCGACGACGTGCCCGAACCGCTCCGCACCGGCTTCCCACGCCTCGCGCGCCTCGGCGATCTCCTCGTGGGTGCGGCCGACGAAGTTCCACCACATGACGATGTCGTCTTCGAAGGGCTCCCCACCCATCAGGAACACGGTGGCGTCTCCTTCGGCCTCCAGCGCGATCGATGAGCGCGCGGTGCCGAGATACAGCAGGTGCATGTCGGCGAGCGTCGTCACGTCGGATGCCGCGGCATGCGAGGCCACTGCCACCTCGCCGTCGACACCCGCCAGTGCGTGCTCCCACTCCGATCGCAGGGGCACCTCGACGCGCGTTCCGGCCGCGAGGTGCAGCTCGACGCCGACGATCGGGGTGTAGACGCTCGCGGGCGACACCGCACCGGCGAACTCGCCCACCACGACGGCCGCATGGGCGGCACCGGTGGTCACCGGCAGGGCGAGCACAGGCAGGTCCTCGTGCCGCTCGAATGCGGGCGGTCCGTGCCGTCGCGACTCGGGCAGGGCGATCCACAGCTGCAGGGCATCGAGCGGAATCGGATCGTCGCCGACCGAGTACTCGGAGTGCGCGATCCCCGCGCCGCTCGTCATGATGTTGAGCGCGCCGCGCGTGACGACGACGTCGCTGCCGATCGAGTCGCGGTGGCGCACCTCGCCCAGGAACGGCCACGTCACCGTCTGCAGACCGATGTGCGGATGCGGCTCGACCCGCATCCGCGTGCGCTGGGGTCCGAAGCGGTCGAGGAAGCACCATGCGCCCACGAGCGGCAGGTCGCGCTGGGGCAGCGCACGGTGCACCTCCATCGCGCGCACGCCGCCGAGCGGCACCGAACGGGCCTCGCGCAGCAGCATGCGCGGCCCGACGTCGGCTGTCGGCGCCTCGTCGGCGATCGCGGCGTCGGTGTCGAACCTGGTCATCGTCACTCGGGGTGCTGCTCGCGCGGCCACGCGACGGTCAGCCCGTCGACCTCGTTCTCACGCAGGTACTTCGACACGAGCGGGCAGTGCGGCACCACCGTCTCGCCGCGGGCCGCGACGTCGGCCATCGCCTCGGCGACGAGCTTCATCGCGAGTCCGCGCCCGCGGAAGGCGGGATCGACCTCGGTGTGCGGGAACGACAGCCGACCCTGCGAATCGGGCCGGAAGAGCGTGTAGCCGGCGCGCACGTCGCCCACATGGATGTCGTAGCGCCCCTCGGCGCGGGTCACGGTGATGTTCTCGTCGGTCACGCGGTCGCCTTCCGTCGGTGAACTCAACGTACGGGGCCTCCCGTCGATTCCGCCACCGGTGGAGTGCCGTGGGCCTGGCAGACTCGAAGGATGCCCGTCTCGCTGCTCGACGCCGTCCCGCGCGGAGCCGACCCGGATGCCGCCTACACCGGCTTCGTCGAGTGGGCCGCCGATCGGGGCCTGACGCTCTATCCCGCGCAGGACGAGGCCGTCATCGAGATCGTCTCGGGTGCGCACGTGATCCTGTCGACCCCGACGGGCACGGGCAAGTCGCTCGTCGCGATCGCGGCGCACGCGGCATCCCTCGCCGCCGGCATCCGCTCGTACTACACCGCGCCGATCAAGGCGCTCGTGAGCGAGAAGTTCTTCGCGCTCGTCGACATCTTCGGGGCCGAGAACGTCGGGATGGTGACCGGCGACTCGTCGGTGAACCCCGACGCGCCGATCGTGTGCTGCACCGCCGAGATCCTCGCGAACCTCGCGCTGCGCCGCGGCCCCGACGCCGACGTCGGCCAGGTCGTCATGGACGAGTTCCACTATTACGGCGACCCCGAGCGCGGGTGGGCGTGGCAGGTTCCGCTGCTCACCCTCACCGGCGCCCAGTTCGTGCTCATGTCGGCGACGCTCGGCGACGTGACCGCGATCGCCGACGACCTCGGGCGCCGCACCGGGCGCGACGTCGCGCAGGTGACGGGGGTCGAGCGGCCCGTGCCCCTGCACTTCTCGTACGAGCGGCGTCCTGTGCACGACGTGCTCTCGCGGCTGCTCGACGAGGGTGAGGCGCCGGTCTACATCGTGCACTTCTCGCAGGCGGCCGCCCTCGAGCGCGCACAGGCCCTGTCGTCGATGCGCGTCGCGTCACGCGAGCAGCGCGATGCCATCGCCGAGGCGATCGGCGGCTTCCGCTTCACGACCGGCTTCGGCAAGACGCTGTCGCGGCTCGTGCGCGCGGGCATCGGCGTGCACCACGCGGGGATGCTGCCGCGGTACCGCCGCCTCGTCGAGACGCTCGCGCAGCGCGGCCTGCTCAAGGTCATCTGCGGCACCGACACGCTCGGCGTCGGCATCAACGTGCCGATCCGCACGGTCGTGATCACCGCGCTGTCGAAGTTCGACGGCACGCGGATGCGGCAGCTGACCGCCCGCGAGTTCCACCAGGTCGCCGGCCGTGCCGGCCGCGCGGGATTCGACACCTACGGCAACGTCGTCGTGATGGCGCCCGAGTGGGAGATCGAGAACGCGGT
>JAUHVN010000135.1 GCA_030425055.1 Actinomycetes bacterium
AACCCGGCCGACTGGAGCGTCCGGCAGCTGGTCGGCGACCCCGCGCTGGCGATCAAGCACCTCGCCGACAAGATCGACGCCCATCTGCTGGTGATCGGCACGCGCAAGCGCGGTCTCGGCGAGTCGATCCGCGAGTTCTTCACGGGGTCGGTCGCCGCTCGCCTCGCGCATCGTCAGCACCGGCCCATCCTGGTGGTCCCGCTCGGTGAGCCGGTGCCCGACGACGAGGACCCCTGGCCCGAGCAGGAGTAGCTCAGCCGCGCAGCGAGCGGGTGATCTCGCGGCCGATGCGATCGAGCTCGACCGCGAGGTCGTCGACGACGGAGGCCACGAGGTCGCCGCCACGGGCGACATGCGTGCGCAGATCGCTGCGCACCCGGGCGCGGAACTCGTTGACGACGGCGTCCGCCCGGTGCAGCTGCTCGCGGCTGTTCACGCGCGGGTCGTCTTCGGCGGGCGGCGCGGTCGTCGTGGCGCCGGCGCGCGCCTCGTCGGACGCCGCAGCGAGATCCGCCCGCAGGCTGCGCATCGCCTCGCGCACACTGCCGCGCACCTCATCGGCGATGAGTCGCACCGAGTCGGCGAGATTCGCCTCGATGCCCTCGAGGTCGCCGGCGCGGGCTGCCACCTCGGCGCGACCCGCGGCGGTGATCTCGTAGATCGTCTTGCGTCCGTCGACGGTCTTGGTGACCAGGCCCTCCTCTTCGAGCTTCGCGAGGCGGGGATAGACGGTGCCGGCGCTCGGTGTGTACGTTCCGCCGGTGCGGTCCGAGAGCGCCTGCATGATGTCGTAGCCGTGGCGCGGCCCCTCGTCGAGCAGGTTCAGCAGGTAGAGGCGCAGGTCGCCGTGCGAGAAGACGGGGGCCATCACCACTCCTCGTCATGGTCGGCGGCGACGGTCGCCTCGGGGGCGGGGGCGCCCCGGCGCAGCACGGTCACGTCGCCCGACACCGAGTTGGCCCGCACGTCGGCGAAGCTGCCGCTGAGCTCGCCCACCGATCCGGCGTAGTTGGTGGTCGGTCCTGCGCCGTTGCCGGAGCGCACGACCCCGTCGACCTGCACGCGCCCGCTCACGCTGCGGAACACGTAGTTGGCGGGGAAGCCGTCGTCGAGGCGCACGGTGGCGTTGCCGCTGACGGTGTTGAGGTTCACGGCGTGCACCGGCCCGGTCGAGTCGACCAGCATGGCACCCGACACGGTGTCGATCGTCGCCTTGCGCACCGATCCGGTGACCGCGACGTCGCCCGACACGCTGTTCGCCGAGAGGGCTCCGTCGAGGGCGCGGACCTGCACGTCGCCCGAGACGGCGTTGACGGTGAGGTCGCCGGTGAGACCGTCGGCGATGACGTCGCCCGACACGGTGTTGAGGCGGGCGTCGCTGTGCAGCCCCGACACGAGTGCCGAGGCGGTCACGACGCCGAGGGTGAGCGCGACCTCACGCGGTACGGCCACGCTGATCTCGGCCTTGGGGCCGCCCGAGCCGAAGTTGCGGAACACCTCGAGGAAGTTGTCCCACCGCAGCTGCGGGTGGTCGATCTCGAGGGCGTCGCCGGTGACCTCGATGCGCAGGTCCTTGATCGTGACGCCGTGCACCTCGATGCGGGCGCCGGGGTCGTCGTGGGCGACGACGTCGATCTGGCCGCCGACGAGGCCGATCTTGAGCGAGCGCACGGTCTCGATGTCGATGACACGGGTCTCGCCCGGGTGGACGATCCACTTCTCCAGGGTCATGGTGTTCTCCAGGTTGGGGTCTGAGTCGCGATATATCGCGTTGAGGAGAGGGTAACACGATATATCGCGAGTTGGTCAAGGGGGAGAGGTTGACCTTGACGCAACGTCAACCTCTACCGTGGTGGACATGGAAGAGCAGGAGTGGTCGATCCAGCAGATCGCCAAGCTCGCGGGCACCACGAGCCGCACGCTGCGTCACTACGACGACATCGGGCTGCTGGTGCCGTCGAGCATCGGCCACAACGGCTACCGGTACTACGACCAGTCGGCCCTGGTGCGTCTGCAGCGCATCATGCTGCTGCGCGAACTCGGGCTCGGCCTGCCGCAGATCGGCGACGTGCTCGACCGCGAGGCATCCGAGGCGCATGCCCTGGAGACCCATCTGGCGTGGCTGCGCCAGGAGCAGGACCGCCTGACGCGACAGATCGCGTCGGTGCGATCGACGATCACGGCATTGAGAGGAGGTGAACGACTGATGGCAGAGGACATGTTCGACGGCTTCGACCACACGCAGTACAAGGACGAGGTCGAGCAGCGCTGGGGCGAGAAGGCCTACGCCGACAGCGACCGCTGGTGGCGCTCGATGAGCGCCGACGACAAGGCCGCGTGGCAGCGCCGGGTGACCGAGCTGAACCGCGACTGGGCGGCGGCTGCGGATGCCGGCGAGCCGGCCGACGGCCAAGCGGCCCAGCAGCTCGCCCGTCGGCACGTGGAGTGGCTGACCGGCATCCCCGGCACACCTGCGGCGGCGCCCGGCGGCGACGTCAAGGCCTACGTGCTCGGTCTCGGCGACATGTACGTCGCCGACCCGCGCTTCGCCGCCAACTACGGCGGAGTGCAGGGCGCGACGTTCGTGCGCGACGCACTGCGCGTCTACGCCGACCGCGCTCTGTGACCGGGCGACCACGAGAAAGCGGATGCCGCGACGATCGACTCGTCGCGGCATCCGCGCTACTCGGTCAGCGGGGGCGTCAGCGACGGCTCCCGCTGATGACTCTGAACAGGAACGCGATGAGCGCGATGACGGCGACGATGATCGCGACCCACAGCAGCCAGCCGAGGGCCTCGCTCAGCCCGCCGACGATCGCGAGCACGATCGCGACGACGATGATGATGATCAGGGCGAGGTTCATGGAGTCACTCCTTCTCCTTGACGATGCGCGGGGGTACGCACCGTGGGCTTTGTGGGCCCACGACGACCTTTCCACCGCGCCCGAGATCCGCGGTAGGGCTTGACTGGCCGCGCACCTCGGTGCTACCTCGCGCCGTTTGTCAATCCCCTCCGTTCCCCGCTCGTCGCCGAATAGCGTGCACACGACGAGAGAGGAGACTGCCATGCCCGCAGGACGTGGATCGAACAGCCTCAAGGATCCGGAGCTCTACGAAGAGCTCCGCGACGACGGCGCATCGAAGGAGAAGGCGGCGCGCATCTCGAACGCGGCCGCGGCGCGCGGCCGCTCATCCGTCGGCCGCAAGGGCGGCGAGTCGGGCTCGTACGACGACTGGACCGTCGCCGAGCTGCGCGGCCGCGCCAAGGAGCTTGGCATCACCGGCTACTCCGACAAGAAGAAGGCGGAGCTCATCTCGATGCTCCGCAACCACTGACGGGTCGTCGGATGCCGAGACTCGCCCGGGTCCGTCCGTTCGACGACCCCGGATACCGACGCGTGCGGGCCGGGTCGGGCTTCCGCTATCTCGACGCCTCGGGTGCGGCCGCCCCCGAAGCCGACCGGCAGCGGATCACCGAGCTGGTCATCCCGCCCGCATGGCAGGACGTGTGGATCAGCGTCGACCCGTTCGGGCACATCCAGGCCGTCGGCACCGATGACGCCGGCCGCCGCCAGTACCTCTACCATCCCCGCTGGCGGCAGCGGCGCGACAAGGGCAAGTTCACGCGGGCGCTCGCGCTCGCCGAGGCTCTCCCCCGTGCTCGCGCGCGGGCGACCACCGCGCTGCGCCGCGACGAGCTCGACCGCGAGCGCGTGCTCGCCGTCGCCTTCCGGCTGCTCGACGAGGCCGCACCCCGCGTCGGATCGTCGCGGTATCTCGCCCGTCACGGCAGTCGTGGACTGACGACTCTGCAGCGACGGGATGCCTCGGTCGCGGCATCCGTCATCACCCTGTCGTTCCCCGGCAAGAGCGGCAAGCGGGCGCTGATCGAGGTCGACGACGTCGAGCTGGCGGCGGTGATCGAGCTGCTCGTCGCCGGCAGACCGCGCTCATCGCTCCTCGCGTATTCGCGCGGGCGCCGCCGCGTCGCACTCACGCCGTCGGACGTCAACGCCCACGTGCGGGCGCTCACCGGCGGGTCGTTCACCGCGAAGGACTTCCGCACGCTGCGCGGCACGATCCTCGCCGCCGACGCGCTCGCCCGCATCGGCGCCGTCGACACGAAGGCCGACCTGAAGCGTGCCGAGGTGCTCGCGGTCAAGGCGACCGCCGAGGCGCTCGGCAACACGCCGGCGGTCGCCCGCGGCTCGTACATCGACCCGCGTGTGTTCGCCCGCTACCGGCGCGGCGACCTGCTCGATCTCACCGTCTCGCCCGAGTCGGCGATCCGGGCGCTGCTGGGGTGACGCGCGGCTCGTAGGCTGGCCGCATGTCGACCCGGGTGAGTGCACGCACGCTCGCGCTCGTGGTCGCCGGTGGCGCGGGGGGAGCGGGGCTGCGGGCCGCGCTCACCGTGCCGTTCGAGTCGGCGGGCGCTCAGGCCGTCGTGCTCGCGACGCTCGGAGTCAACATCGTCGGATCGCTGCTGCTGGGGGTCGTCGTCGGCTGGCTCGACGACCGGCATCCCTCGTGGCGGGCCTTCGTCGGCACCGGCATGATGGGGGGCTTCACGACGTACAGCGCGTTCGCGGTGCAGACCGCCGAACTGCTGGCATCCGACGCTCTGGCCGCACTGAGCCTGGCGGCGACCGCGCTCGCGCTCGGCGTGCTCGCGGGGTTCGCGGGCCTGTTCATCGGCCGTCGGATCGCCGACGTGCCGGGTGTGATCGAGCCGATGGAGGACGCCGAGTGACCGCGTGGGCGTGGGTCGGGGTTGTCGTCGCGGGCGGTGTCGGGGCGGGTGCGCGCTATCTGCTGGATGCCGCACTGCCGAAGCCGCGCGGCTTTCCGCTCGGCATCCTCGTCGTCAACGTCGTCGGGTCGGTGCTGCTCGGCCTGGTGACGGGCCTGGGCGCCGCGGTGTTCGACCCGACGTGGGCGCTCGTGCTGGGCACGGGTCTGCTGGGCGGCTTCACGACCTTCAGCACCGTGTCGGTCGAGTCCGCGATGCTCGCCCAGCGGCGCATGTGGATGCTCGCCGTCGCGAACCTGCTGGGCACGCTGGCCGCAGCCGTCGCCGCCGCGGGGCTCGGCTGGATGCTCGGCACCCTGCTCGTCGGCTAGCGCGAGCCGACCCGGCACCGGCAGTGCCCGCGAGCGCCCATGGAATACTGGGATCGATACATCCGCGTATCGTTCGCCTCGCGGCATCCACAGCATCCCGACTCCGAAGGCACCCGTGTCGAATCTCGCCGTCCTGAGCTTGAAGAACCGCGCGCTCATCGCGCTCATCACGATCGTCGCGGCGATCTTCGGCGGGCTCGCGCTGACGAACCTCAAGCAGGAGCTCATCCCCTCGATCGAGTTCCCCGCCCTCATCGTGGTCTCGACCTACCCCGGCGCTTCGCCCGAGGTCGTCAACGCCGATGTCTCGACGCCGATCGAGCAGGCGATCCAGGGCGTGCCCGGGCTCGAGGGCTCCACCGCGACGAGCACCACGAACGCGTCGATCGTGCAGGCCTCGTTCGCGTACGGCACCGATCTGGCGACCGCCGAGCAGAAGATCAACCAGGCCCTCAACCGCATCGACCTGCCCGACAGTGTCGAGCCCACCGTCATCTCGGCGAGCATCGACGACTTCCCCGTCATCCAGCTCGCGGTCACCGGCTACGACGACCCCGACACGATCCAGGCGCAGCTGGAGGCATCCGTCATCCCCGACCTCGAGGACGTCGACGGGGTCAACGCCGCCCAGATCGTCGGCGGCACGGGGCAGCGGATCACCATCACGCCCGATCAGGCCGAACTCGCGGCGGCCGGGTACACACAGCAGGCGATCCGTGATGCCGTCGATCAGAACGGCATCCTGTTCCCCGGCGGTGAGATCACCGAGAACGACGAGACGCTCACCGTGCAGACCGGCGCGAAGATCACGTCGGTCGAAGAGCTCGCCGACCTGCCGCTCGTGCCGTCGTCGGCCGAGCAGCTCGCGGCGGGCACCGTGACGATCGGCGATGTCGCCGACGTCGCGCAGACCGAGGACCCGACCACGACGATCTCGCGCGTCGACGGCGAGCCCGCGCTCACGATTGCCGTCACCAAGCTGCCGTCCGCCAACACCGTCGACGTGTCGCACGGCGTGCTCGCGATCCTTCCCGACCTCGAGGACGACCTCGGCGGCGCCGAGTTCACCGTGGTGTTCGACCAGGCCCCCTACATCGAGGAGTCGATCGAGACCCTCGCGGTCGAGGGCATGCTCGGTCTCGTCTTCGCGGTGATCGTGATCCTCGTCTTCCTGCTGTCGGTGCGGGCGACGCTGGTAACGGCCATCTCGATCCCGACGAGCGTGCTGATCACCTTCATCGGCATCCAGGCGTTCGGCTACTCGCTCAACATCCTGACCCTGGGCGCCCTCACGATCTCGATCGGACGCGTGGTCGACGACTCGATCGTCGTCATCGAGAACATCAAGCGCCACTACGTCGGCGACGCGAAGAAGCTGCCGTCGATCCTGCGCGGCGTCAAGGAGGTCGCGTCGGCGATCACGTCATCGACGATCACCACGGTCGCGGTGTTCCTGCCGATCGCGTTCGTCAGCGACATCACGGGCGAGCTGTTCCGGCCGTTCGCGCTGACCGTCACGATCGCGATGCTCGCGTCGCTGTTCGTCGCGCTGACCATCGTGCCGGTGCTCGCGTACTGGTTCCTGCGCCCGGGAAAGCCGCTGCTCGACGAGAACGGCGTGCAGGTCGACCCCGAAGACCCGGATGCCCCGCCGAGCATGCTGCAGAAGGGCTACCTGCCGATCCTGCGGTGGACGCTGCGCCACTCGTGGGTCACGCTGCTGCTCGCCGTGCTGGTGCTCGGCGGCACCGTCGCGGCCGCTCCGTTCATGAAGACGAACTTCCTCGGCGACTCGGGGCAGAACACCTTCACGATGACGCAGGAGATCGGCGCCGCCCCCAGCATCGAGGCCGAGTCCGTCGCGGCCGAGCAGGTCGAAGAGGCGCTGCTGGGCATCGACGGCATCGAGACCGTGCAGGTCTCGATCGGATCGAGCGGCTCGGCGCTGCGCGACGCCTTCTCGGGCGGCGGAGCCGGCATCACCTACTCCATCACGACCGATCCCGATGTCGACCAGGTCGCGCTGCGCGAAGAGGTCATCGAGGTCGTCGAAGGGCTCGACGACGCGGGTGAGATCAGCGTCGCGGCATCCGGCGGCGGCTTCGGCTCGAGCGACATCGAGATCGATGTGACGGCGCCCGATTCGACGACCCTGCAGGAGGCGACCGACGAGGTCGTCGCCACGGTCTCCGATGCCGACGGCGTGGGCCAGGTGACCAACA
>JAUHVN010000136.1 GCA_030425055.1 Actinomycetes bacterium
CCCGGCACGATCGCGCGCGCTCTGCGGCGCCGCGTACTCGACGAGACCGGCCTGACCTGCAGTGTCGGAGCAGCGGCCACCAAGCACGTCGCCAAGATGGCGTCCACAATCAGCAAGCCCGACGGACTTCTCATCGTGGCGGAGTCCGACACCGCGGCCTTCCTCGCGGCGCGCCCCGTCCGCGCGCTGTGGGGGATCGGACCGAAGGCGGCCGAGGCCCTCGAAGGACGCGGCATCCGCACGGTCGCGGACGTGCTCGAGACTCCGCGGCCAGTGCTCGATCGGGCCCTGGGCCCCGCGATGGGCGATCGCATCTGGCACCTCGCCCGCGGGATCGACGAGCGGTCGGTGCACACCGAGCGCGTCGAGAAGAGCGTCGGCCACGAAGAGACCTTCCACGTCGACATCGCCGACCCCGCCATCCTGCGCGCCGAGCTCCGACGTCTCGCCGATCGGGTCGGCGCGCGGCTGCGCAAGCACGGCTGGCAGGCGGCGACCGTCGCGATCAAGGTGCGCTTCGCCGACTTCACGACCATCTCGCGATCCCAGACGCTGGCCGAGCCCACTGCGGTGAGCCAGCGCATAGGGGATGCCGCCCACGACCTGTTCGACGCCGTCGATCTGCGGATGCCGGTGCGTCTGGTCGGCGTGCGGGCCGAGAACCTGCGCCCGACCGGTTCGGCGGTCGCCGCGCTGTGGGACGACGACGCCGAGTGGCGTCAGGTCGACACGGCGGTCGATGATGCCGCCGCGCGGTTCGGCGCCGGCGCCGTGACCAGGGCGGCCCTCATCGGCCGATCGCGCGGCGGCGGCACGCTTCCCTCGAAGCCGCTCCCGCCGCGCGACTGACTCTGGGAACATCCGCGCCGGCGGGGTAGCGTGGCACCATGCCCAACATCGCACTGGAACTCGGCAAGCAGGCATCCACGTTCGGCGTCACGAGCGCGTACGGCGAGCAGCAGGACGTCGACGGCGTCCGCATCGTGCCGGTCGCGGTGACGTGGTCGGGCTTCGGCGGCGGCGAGGACGACTCGGGCAACGGCGGCGGAGGCGGGGGCGGCTACGCGATTCCGGTGGGCGCGTACGTGCGCCGCGGCGACGATCTGCGCTTCGAGCCGAACCTCGTCGCTCTGCTGGCCGTGGCGATCCCGTTCGTGTGGGTCGCCGGCCGCGCTCTCAGCCGTGTCATCCGCACCCTCAAGAAGTAGCCGCGACGCGGTCGCCGATGCGATCACCGCTGCGGCGGACGGCGTTCTCGCCGCGCTGCCCGGTCTCGGCGCGGGCAACCCGGTCGTGCTGCTCGACGGCCGCAGCGGCGCGGGCAAGACGAGTCTCGCCCGCGAACTCGTGCGGCGCTGGCCGATGCGCGGCCGCGTGCAGGTGGTCGCACTCGACTCGATCTACCCCGGGTGGGATGGATTGGATGCCGGTGTCGAGACGGCCCGCGAGCAGATCCTGCGGCCGCATGCGCGCGGCCTGATCGGCGTGTGGCAGCGCTGGGATTGGGATGCGGGTGCCCCGGCCGAGGCGCACGCGGTCGACCCGGGGCTGCCGCTGATCGTCGAGGGTTCGGGCATCGTCGACGGCTCGACGGCCCCGCTCGCCGACCTGCGCGTGTGGCTCGACTCGCCCGAAGCGTCACGCAAGCGCCGCGCACTCGACCGTGACGGCGATCTCTACGCCCCGCACTGGGAGCGCTGGGCGCGACAGGAGGAGCGCCACGTGGCTCGGGACGAACCGCGTCGATACGCGACGCACGTGTTCCCCGTGCCCTGAGTGCCCGGTCAGCGCTCCAGCGTCTCGACCAGGCTCTGCAGCCGGTAGCCGAGCCAGTCGTAGATCGCGAATCGCGGATCGTCGTCGTCGTGCGTGTCCTCCTGGACGATCCCGAGGCGGGTCGCGAGCACCAGACGCACCGCGGCGAGGGTGCGCAGCCACGCCTGCGCCTGGTGATCGTCGAGCTCGACGATCACCAGCTCGGCCAGGGTGGGGTCGGCGACGTCGTCCGGCAGCTCGGTCAGGCCCCGCAGAGACGCCCGCACCACCGTGGCATCCGTTCGCCGGCGATCCAGCAGCTCGCCCTGGGTGAGCGCGCGGAACTCGTCGGCGGCATCAGCGTCGTCGCGGTACGCGTCGGGCACGAGGCGCGCCACGGCGGGATCGGCGCCCCTGTCTGCTCCCGTCGCGTCGAGCACCTCGACGAACTGCGCGACGAGGGCGTCGAGGTGCGCCGCCTCGACCCGCGCGAGGTCGATCACGATCGGCTTCCCGGTCATTTCGGCTCCCGTCGCAGCGTCGCCCACAGTCCGTAGTCGTGCATCGCGCGCACGTGCAGCTCCATCTGCTCGCGCGCGCCCTCCGCCACCACCGCGTGCCCCTCGTGATGGACGGCGAGCATGAGCTTTTCGGCCGTCGCCTGCGGGAACCCGAAGTACTCCTTGAACACGTGGGTGACGTAGCTCATGAGATTGACGGGGTCGTTCCACACCACCGTCTGCCACGGACCCTCGGGCGCGCGGGCGACATCGCGCACCTCGTCGAGGTCGGGAGCGGACAGCGGCGCCATCACGCCCACCCGAGCTCGTGCAGGCGGTCGTCGTCGATGCCGTAGAAGTGCGCGATCTCGTGTACGAGGGTCGTGTGCACCTCGGCGCGCAGCTCGTCTTCGTCCTCGCACGCGGCCAGGTGCGGCTCGCGGTACACGATGATGCGGTCGGGCAGCTCACCGCCGCCGTACCGGTCGCGCTCGGTGAGCGCGTGCCCGTCGTACAGGCCGAACAGATCGAGGCTGCCGTCCTCAGGACGGTCCTCGACGACGAAGACCACGTTGTCGAGGCCGTCGACCATCTCGTCGGGGAGACGGTCGAGCTCGTCCGTGACGAGCTGCTCGAAGGAGTCCACGTCCATGTCGCGCATCATCGGGGTGAGTAACGGGACTTGAACCCGCGACCCCCTGGACCACAACCAGGTGCTCTACCGACTGAGCTATACCCACCGTGACCCGCCGGAGCGGGCAACCGTACGATTCTCTCACACGTCGGCGGCGAACGACGACACGACGGACGCCGCCACGGTGCGCGCGTCGTCGCTGGAGGGACCCGGCTCGGCGACGAACACGGCTTGGCGGTAATAGGCCAGCTCGCGGATGGATTCGAGGATGTCCGCGAGGGCGCGGTGTCCGCCGTCCTTCGAGGGCGCGTGGATGTATGCGCGGGGGTACCACCGCCGCGAGAGCTCCTTGATGCTCGACACGTCGACGTTGCGGTAGTGCAGCCAGCGGTCGATGCGCGGCATGTAC
Organism: Actinomycetes bacterium; assembly: GCA_030425055.1. Taxonomy (GTDB): domain Bacteria; phylum Actinomycetota; class Actinomycetes; order Actinomycetales; family Microbacteriaceae; genus Microbacterium. Next base: position 3,299 of record JAUHVN010000136.1, read on the forward strand.
TTCGCGAGGAACATGCGGTCGGTGCCGATGGTGTTGCCGGCGAGTGGCGCCTTGCCCTCCTGCGGAACGAAACGCTGGATGTACTCGAGCGCCTGGAACTCGGCGTCGGCGAGGCTCACGCCGTGGGGGATCTCGTCGAGGAGGCCGCTGGACCGGTGCATCCCGGTCACGAACTCGTTCATGTTCTCGAGCGCCGAGGCGTCGGGCTTGATCACGATCGAGAACCCGGGATCGAGCGGGCGCAGCTCGAAATCGGTCACGACGACGGCGATCTCGACGATCTCGTCGACCGCGAGGTCGAGACCCGTCATCTCGCAGTCGATCCAGACGAGCCTGTCGTTCTCGGAGGACCCCACCATGCGACCATCCTAGTTGCGGGCCCGACACGACCCTCCGGATGCGTCCCCCAGGCACGATTCGAACGTGCGACCGGCGGATTAGAAGGCCGCTGCTCTATCCACTGAGCTACTGGGGGTCGCCCCTCAGGGTACCGTGTGCGTCCGAGAGCCTCTGGTGCCGGGGTGCCCGCAGGCGTAGCGTCGGCGATGACGGAAGGAGTTCTGATCATGAGCACCACCGAAACCCGCCACCCCCTCTGGGTGGCCTACTCGCCGTCGGGCGTCGTCGGCAGCATCCGCAAGTCGGACGACGGGTATACCGTCACGATGGCCGGAGCGGATGCCGCGACCGGGACGTACCCGTCTATGGACGTGGCGAAGAAGGCGCTTCACGCGCATATGACGCCGGGGAGTGAGTGGCCGCAGTTCCGCGAGCACTGACCTTCCCGCGCCGGGTGTCCAGCAGCGGCAGCGCGAGGTGGACACCCGGACCGATGAGCGCCGCGAACAGGACGGTGCCGATGCCCACCGTGCCGCCCAGCAGCCATCCGGCGGCGAGCACGGTGAGTTCCACGACGGCCCGGCAGACCCAGATCGGCCAGCCGAGCCGGCCGTGCAGGCCCGTCATGAGGCCGTCGCGCGGGCCGGGCCCGAAGTGGGCGCCGATGTAGAGGCCCGAGGCGATCGCGACCAGGGCGATGCCGGCGAGGAGCACGGCGAACTGCAGGATCGTGCCCGACACCGGCGGGATCATCCACAGCGCGAACTGCATCGCGGTGCCGACGAGCAGGATGTTCGCCAGGGTTCCGACACCGGGGCGCTGGCGGAGCGGGATCCACAGGAGCAGCACCGCGAAGCCGATGAGGTTGGTCACCCATCCGATGCCGATCCCGGTGTGCAGCGAGATCCCCTCGGCGAGGACCGTCCACGGGTCGACGCCGAGGCCGGCCTCGACCGTGAGAGCGCAGCCGACACCGTAGAGGACGAGGCCGAGGAGCAGCTGGAGGACGCGACGGGTCATGTGACCATCCAATCGGATAGGTGGACTGGTATGAGCAGTCCAATAGCACTATGGTGGCCGGATGGACTCCCGCATCTCGGCGCGTGCGCTCACGTCGGTGCTCGGCGGCTGGAGGACGCGCGAACCCGCGTACGAGGCGCTGGCCGACGGCATCCGTGTGCTGTGCGTCGACAATCGCCTCGCGCCCGGTACCACGCTGCCCGCGGAGCGCGAACTCGCCTCGGCGCTCGGCCTCAGTCGCAGCACCGTCGCGGCGGCGTACGAGAGCCTGCGCGGCTCGACGCACATCCGAAGCGTGCGCGGGTCGGGCAGCGTCACGCTGCCGCTGCGCCGTCACGATCCCGGCCTGACGTCGGGAACCGGCGATGCGATCGACCTGCAGCAGGCGAGCCCCGCCGCGTGGCCAGGACTGGCGGGCGTGTTCAGCGAAGTCGCGCAGAACGCGGCGACGCTCGTGGCCGGCACCGGATACGACATGCAGGGGTCGAGCACGCTGCGATCGCGCATCGCCGAGCGCTACACCGCTCGCGGCCTGCCGACGCGGCCCGACGAGATCCTCATCACCAACGGAGCCCAGAGCGCGCTGCACCTGCTCGCGGCTGTGCTGGTCGGACGCGGGGACCGCGTGCTGGTCGAGACCCCGACGTACCCCCACGCGGCCGAGGCGATGAGAGCCGCGGGCGCCCGCTTGATCGGTGTTCCGGTCACCACGGCCGATGGCTGGGACCTCGACCGCGCGGAGCAGGCGTTCGCACGCGCGCTGCCCGTGCTCGCCTACCTCATGCCCGACTTCCAGAACCCCACGGGGCGTTCGATGGGCTCGGACGACGTCGCGCGGATCGACGCGGCGGCGCGCAGGACGGGCGGCATGCTCGTGCTCGACGAGACCACGGCCGACCTCGACATCGACCGCGCCGGCGCGGGGGGCGCCTTCGACGCGGTGCGACGCGCGGGGGTCGTCCGCGTCGGCTCGTTCGGCAAGTCGGTGTGGGGCGGCCTGCGCCTCGGGTGGATCCGCTGCGAAGAGCCTCTGGTTCGCCGGCTCATGGCCGCGCGGCCGGTGCGCGACCTCGGCAGCCCCGACTTCGAGCAGGCGGTCGGTGCGGCCGTCCTGGAGCGGTTCGACGACGTCGTCGCGCAGCGCGCGCACGTCCTCGGAGCCTCCCGCGACGTGCTGAGAGAGCGGCTGGCCGTGCGTCTGCCCGAGTGGCGGGTGCCGCGGCCCGACGGCGGCGTCTCGCTGTGGATCGAGCTGGATGCGCCGCTGAGCTCGGCACTGGTGATGGAGGTGCGCTCGCGAGGCGTGCTGCTGTCCGCCGGCGCGCGGTTCAGCGTCGACGGCGGCTACGACCGCCACCTGCGGCTGCCGTTCACGACGTCGCCGGAACGCCTGGCGGACGCGGTCGATCGGCTCGCCGAGTCGTGGGATCGAGTGAGGGATGCCGCGCCGCAGAGCGTCCCCGTGATGGACGGCGCGCTGGTCTGACTCAGCGCGAGTAGCGCAGGCAGTCGACGGCGTCGTCGGCCGACCAGAAGTCGCCGAGATCGCGGAAGGCTCGGGTGGGCGGGTGATAGCGGCGCGCGCGGAAGCGCGTTCCGCGGCGATCGGCGCGCGCCTGCACATGGCCGATGACGCGGCCGCCGGCATCGATCACCCGCCACAGCGAGGGGGCTGCGGGGGAGAGTCGCGCACTCGCGCCCGTGCGGAGCGTCGGGGTGATGGTGGTCATGGGGCCTCCTCTCGATTCGAACATAGATACGACCTCCGACATCGACGCCCCGCGGCGCCTCCTCCCCAGGCGTGGATTCGCCCGAAGCAGTCCACACCGCGGTGGATCCCGCTCGAACGCCATCGGCGCCGCGGCATCCTGATCACGCACCGGCGGCCCGAACGGGCACGGGGCCGCCGGTGCATCCGGGAATCCGCCCGGCATACGAGAGGAGCCGCGATGAACGCAGCGAACGAGACCGCCATCACCCTCATCGGGAACGTCGCCAACGACCCCGAGCACCGCACGACCGGCACAGGGGCGACGATCGCCTCGTTCCGGCTCGCGTGCACGTCGCGGTACTACGACCGTGCGCAGAGCGCCTGGGTCGACAAGGAGACGAGCTTCTACACCGTCTCGGCGTTCCGCGGGCTGGGTGACCACGTGCTGCGTTCGCTGCACCGCGGCGACCGCGTGGTCCTGGCGGGCCGCCTCCAGCTGCGCAAGTGGGAGACCGGGACCTCGTCGGGCACCGCGGCCGATGTCGAAGCCGATGCGATCGGTCACGACCTGCGGTGGGGCACCTCCACGTTCGAGAAGTCGGCGAAGCCCGCCGCGCAGGCGCCCACGTCGTGGGCTGTGCCGGGCGAACAGGCCGAGCCCGTGCCGGGTCCGCCGACCGAGGCGTCCGCCGTCGTGTCGCACGTCGACTCGGTCGATGCGGTCGACGCGCCGTTTTGACGGGTCGACCTAGACTCGCGGTGTGTCGAGTCGCCGTTCCGCCGTCCGTCGCACGGCGCGTGCGGCGCTGACGGCCGTCGTCCTGTCGGCGGGACTGACGCTCGCCGGATGCGTCGGAGCGGTCGAGTCGCCGTCCCCGTCTCCGACGGATGCCGCGCCCGCGGCCGCACCGACGTCGTCGCCGGGCGGGCAGACAGCCTCGCCCGGCCCAGGGCTCGTGCCGGACGGCACCGCCGCC
>JAUHVN010000137.1 GCA_030425055.1 Actinomycetes bacterium
AAGCGGAAGCCGTCGACATGCATCACCTCGACCCAATACCGCAGGCTGTCCATCACCATGCGCAGCACGAAGGGATGGCTGACATCCAGCGTGTTGCCACAGCCGGTGTCGTTCACATAGTGGCGCGGATCGCCGTCCTGCAGCCGGTAGTAGGCGGCATTGTCCAGCCCGCCAAAGCACAGGGTTTGACCAAGATGATCGCCCTCGGCGGTGTGGTTGTACACCACGTCGAGGATGACTTCCAGGCCCGCCTCGTGCAGGAGCCGCACCATGCCCTTGAACTCGCGCAGCACGGCGGCGGGGCCCTCGCGGCGGCTGGCCTCGGTGGCATAGGGGGCGTGCGGCGTGAAGAAGTTCACCGTGTTGTAGCCCCAGTAGTTCGTGAGACCGAGCTGCAGCAGCCGCGGCTCGCTCGCGAACGCGTGCACGGGCAGCAGTTCAATGCTCGTGACGCCGAGGTCGAGGAAGTGCTCGATCATCGCGGGATGCGCGAGGCCGGCGTAGGTGCCGTGCAGAGCCGGCGGCACGCCCGGGTGCCGCTTGGTCAAGCCCTTGACGTGTCCCTCGTAGATCACGGTGCGGTCGAGCGGTATGCCGGGCTTGGCGACGCCACCCCAGTCGAAGCCTCCGTCGACGACGACCGAGCGCCAGTCCGAGATCCCGTCGCCCGCGAGCCCGCGGGAGTACGGCTCGACGAGGAGCGAGCCGCGATTGAAGGTGTTGCCCGCGCCGTGCGGCCCGTCCACCCGCACCGCATAGCGGGTGCCGGCGCGCAGCAGCGGCGTCGTCGTCTGCCAGACGCCGCCGCCGACGGGCTGCATCGGAAGGGTCTCGACAGCCCAGTCGAGGTCGGCGTCGTCGAAGACGACGAGCTCCATGGCATCGGCCGCGCCCGACCACACGCGGAGCGTGCCGCCGTCGGGACCCAGGGTCACCCCGAGTGCGTCGAGCGCAGGGTCGTGCAGGCCCGTGACGACGGGCGGGGGAGCGCTGGGCATGCGCTCTAGAGTAGTGACGCTGCGGACCGACTCGTGACGGCAGGGGGAGCGATGACCGTCTACCTCGACAACGCCGCCACCGAGCCCCTGCGGCCGGAGGCGCGGGATGCGTGGCTGGAGGCATCCGCCGCTGTGGGGAACCCGTCGTCGATCCATGGTCCCGGACGGGCCTCGCGGCGGATCCTGGAGGACGCGCGCGAGCGTCTGGCCGGCGTGCTCGACTGCGACCCGATCGAGGTGGTGCTGACGTCGGGCGGCACCGAATCGGTCAACCTCGCGCTGCAGGGCATGCTCGCCGCCGCGGTGGATCGCGGCCGCGGGATCGTCGCCCCCGACGGCGAGCACCACGCGACGCTGGACACGCTCGCCTGGCTGGAGCGGATGGGGCGCGCCGACGTGCACCCGGTCCCTCTCGACGGTCGGGGTCGTGTCGACCTCGAGGCGTGGGTGAGCGCGCTCGCGCGGCCCGGCGTCGTCGCCGCGACGCTGCTGGCGGCGAACAACGAGGTGGGCACGGTGCAGCCGTTCCCCGAGGCCGCGGCGGCGGGAGCAGACGCAGGCGTGCCCGTGCACGTCGACGCGGTGGGTGCGCTCGGTCACCTGCCGCTGTCGTTCCGTCGCGTGCGGGGTGACGCGACCGGGCCCGTCGGCCTCGTCGCGCTCAGCGTCTCGTCTCACAAGGTCGGCGGGCCCGCGGGCGTCGGGGCGCTCGTGGTCTCGCGCGAGGCGGTCCTGCAGGCGGTGCTGCACGGCGGCGGACAGCAGCGCGGGCTGCGATCGGGAACACAGGATGCCGCCGGTGCTGCGGCGTTCGCGGTCGCGGCCGAGCTCGCCGAGTCCGAACGCGAGAGCGAGGCGATCCGCATCGCCGCGCTGCGAGACAGACTCGTCGCCGGAGTGCGGGCGGCGGTGCCCGACGCCGAGCTGCTGGGCGACCCCGTCGATCGGCTGCCGGGCAACGCGCACGTGCTCTTCCCCGGCGCGCAGGGTGAGACCCTGCTGTTCCTGCTCGACACCGCGGGGATCGCCGTCTCGACGGGATCGGCGTGCCAGGCCGGGGTCGCCGAGCCGTCCCACGTCGTGCTCGCACTCGGTCGCTCGGCCCGCGAGGCCTCTCAGGTACTGCGACTCACGCTCGGGCGCACGACGAGCGAGGCGGACGTCGACGCGGCGATCGCGGCGATCGGACCCGCCGTCGAGCGGGCGCGTGCGGCATCCGGGAGCCGTCCAGCCGCCCGCTCGTAGACTGGACGGCATGCGTGTACTGGCGGCGATGAGCGGTGGGGTCGACTCCGCGGTCGCGGCGGCGCGCGCGGTCGACGCCGGGCACGATGTCGTCGGCGTGCACCTCGCGCTCTCGCGCGCCGGCGGCACGCTGCGCACCGGCAGCCGTGGCTGCTGCACCATCGAGGACGCGATGGACGCGCGACGCGTGGCCGACCGGCTCGGCATCCCGTTCTACGTGTGGGACTTCTCCGAGCGCTTCCGCGACGACGTCATCGACGACTTCGTCGCCGAGTACCGCGCCGGCCGCACGCCGAACCCGTGCATGCGGTGCAACGAGAAGATCAAGTTCGCGGCCCTCCTCGAGCGCGCGGTCGAACTGGGCTTCGACGCGGTGTGCACCGGACACTACGCGACGCTCGTCGACACTCCCGGCGGTCGCGAGCTGCACCGTGCGTCGGATGCCGCGAAGGACCAGTCGTACGTGCTCGGCGTGCTCACCGCCGAGCAGCTCGCGCACACGCTCTTCCCCCTGGGGGCGACGCCGTCGAAAGCCGTCGTCCGCGCCGAGGCCGAGCAGCGCGGCTTCACGGTGGCGAGCAAGCCCGACAGCCACGACATCTGCTTCATCCCCGACGGCGACACGCGCGGCTGGCTCGCCGAGAAGGTCGGAGCGGAGCAGGGCGACGTCGTCGATCGCACCGGCGCCGTGGTCGGCACCCATGAGGGCGCGCACGCCTTCACCGTCGGCCAGCGCCGCGGACTGTCGCTCGGCGTGCCCGCGCCCGACGGCAAGCCGCGCTTCGTCCTCGAGGTCAGGCCGGTGTCGAACACCGTGGTCGTCGGACCCAAGGAGGCGCTCGCGACCGCCGAGATCGCGGGGGAGCGGCACACATGGGCCGGGCGCGCGCAGCAGGAGGGCGACTTCGCGTGCGACGTGCAGATCCGCGCGCACGCCGACCCGGTCGCCGCCGAGGCGACCCTGCGCGACGGGGTCGTGACCGTGCGCCCGCACGAGCCCTTCGACGGCGTGGCCGCAGGTCAGACGGCGGTGCTCTACGACGGCACCCGCGTCATCGGCCAGTTCACGATCGACCGCACCGTCTCGGCCGTTCCCGTCGGCGTCTGACCGTCGGCGGTGTCGGATGCCGCTCCTAGACTGACCTGGTGGCAGCAGTCGAATCGACCGACGATCTCGAGGCGCTGAGCCTCGACGACGCCCGCTCCGAGGCGCAGCGGCTCACCGAGCTCATCCTCGATGCGCGCGACACCTACTACGGCGCCGACGCGGAGATCGTCGACGATGCCACGTACGACGGATGGATGCACCGGCTCGAGGCGCTCGAGCGGCTGCATCCCGAGCTTCAGGGGCAGGACTCGCCGACTCTGACGGTCGGTGCCGCGTCGGGCACCCTGTTCTCACCGGTCGAGCACGCCGAGCGGATGCTGAGCCTCGACAACGTCTTCAGCGACGAGGAGTTCCTCGCCTGGACGGCACGCGTCGAGCGGGATGCGGGGCGAGCGCCGCACTACCTGTGCGAACTCAAGATCGACGGGCTCGCGCTGTCGCTGCGCTACGAGCGCGGCCGTCTCGTGACCGCGGCCACGCGCGGCGACGGCCGTGTCGGCGAAGACGTGACCGAGAACGTGCTGCGGATCTCGGGCATCCCGCACGTGCTGGAGGGCACGGGGCATCCCGACCTCGTCGAGGTGCGCGGCGAGGTGTTCTTCACCGTCGCCGACTTCGACTCGCTCAACGCCTTCCAGCAGGAGCAGGGCGACCGGCTCTTCGCCAACCCCCGCAACGCGGCGTCGGGTTCGCTGCGGCAGAAGAGCGAGGGAAAGAACGAGCGGCAGCTGCGGGCCATGGGCGAGCGTCTGTCGCGACTGCGGCTGACGGTGCACGGCATCGGAGCGTGGGCCGACCCTCCCGTCGCGACGCAGAGCGAGGTGTACGGCCTGCTGCATTCGTGGGGGCTGCCGACGAGCCCGTACTTCCGCGTTGTCGACTCGGGCGCCGGCGCGGATGAGTTCATCCGGCACTACGGCGAGCACCGCCACGACATCGAGCACGAGATCGACGGCATCGTCGTGAAGGTCGATGAGCTCGCGCTGCACGACGAGCTCGGCGCCACCAGCCGCGCGCCGCGGTGGGCGATCGCCTACAAGTACCCGCCCGAACAGGTGAACACGAAGCTGCTCGACATCGTGGTGTCGGTCGGCCGCACGGGCCGCGCCACGCCGTTCGCCGTCATGGAGCCCGCGCGCGTCGCCGGCTCGGTCGTGCGCCAGGCCACGCTCCACAACCAGGACGTCGTGAAGGCGAAAGGCGTGCTCATCGGCGACACCGTGGTGCTGCGCAAGGCGGGCGACGTGATCCCCGAGGTGCTGGGGCCGGTCGTCGAGCTGCGCGACGGCAGCGAGCGCGCGTTCGAGATGCCCGAGACGTGCCCCGAGTGCGGCTTCGTCCTCGCGCCGGCGAAAGAGGGCGACATCGACCTGCGCTGCCCGAACGCGCGGTCGTGTCCCGCTCAGGTGCGCGGCCGCGTCGAGCACATCGGGTCGCGTGGCGGGCTCGACATCGAGGGGCTCGGCGAGGTGTCGGCGGCGGCGCTCACGCAGCCGGTGCGGCCCGACGTGCCACCGCTGGTCACCGAGGCGGCGCTGTTCGATCTGACGGCATCCGACCTCTTCGGCATCGACGTCGTCGTCCGGGACGCCGAGACGGGTCTGCCGCGCCTGCTCGACGACGGCACGCCCGACACGCGGTCGCCGTTCCGTCGCCAGCGGAAGAAGTCCGACCCGGCGTACGACCCCGACGGGCCGTTCGACGGCGATGAGAGCGCGATCCTGTCGAAGTCGGCGGAAGAGCTCCTCGCGAACCTTGAGACGGCCAAGACCAAGGAGCTGTGGCGGTTCCTCGTCTCGTTCAACATCCGTCATGTCGGACCCGTCGCGGCCCGCGCTCTCGCCCAGTGGTTCGGCTCGGTCGACGCCATCCGCGCGGCGACGCGCGACGAGCTCGCGGCCGTCGAGGGCGTCGGCGGAATCATCGCCGACTCGCTGCTCGACTGGTTCGAGGTCGACTGGCACCGCGAGATCGTCGAGCGCTGGCACGCGGCCGGTGCTCAGCTCGCCACTCCCGGGCATCCGGGACCCGGCGCGGCGGTGACGGCAGGCGGGGTGCTCGACGGTCTCACGGTCGTCGCGACCGGCAGCCTCGACGGCTACTCGCGCGAGGGCGCAAAGGAGGCGATCATCCGCGCGGGCGGCAAGGCGGCGTCGAGCGTGTCGAAGAAGACCGACTTCGTCGCGGCCGGTCCCGGAGCGGGGTCGAAGCTCGACAAGGCCGAAGAGCTCGGGGTGCGCATCCTGGATGCCGCGCAATTCCACGTGCTCGTGACCGAAGGGCCCGCCGCCCTCGGCGACGGGTCCGCCGAGGGGGAGTGACCGTCGTGGCGCACTGGCTCTACCGGATCGTGCCCGCCCGCCGGGGCATGGCCGAGACGCCGACGCCCGACGAGCAGCGCATCGTCGGCGAGCACTTCGCCTACCTGGTGGCGCTGCGCGACCGCGGAGTCCTGATCCTCGCGGGCCGCACGCAGGAAGCCGACCCGCTCGGCCTCGTGATCTTCGAGGCCGATGACGAGTCCGCGGCGCGCGAGGTGGTCGATGCCGACCCCGCGGTCGCCGCGGGCGTCTTCACCGCGTCCCTGCACCCGTACGCCGTCGCCGTCGCCCACGACGGAGCGATCGCCGATTCATGAGTGTCGTACATATGTTCTAGTCTCGGCTCGTCGAGAAAGGACGAGCAGATGACACTCGCAGACGACCCGGCGCTCCAGGCGTTGCGGGACCAGGACGATCGCCGCGCGGTCGAGACGATACGACGCCACGGCGTGCGGATCATGTACATCGGCGGACCCGATTGCGACGCGTGCGCCGCACTGAACAGGGCCGATCGGCGGCGACGCTCGAAGGCGAAACAGGGCGTGCCGTTCGCGTACACGATCGGGCTCTTCGGCCTCTGGCACCCCGAGCTGCTCGTCTTCGGTGTGGATCCCGACATCGCCCACGGTCTTCTCAACACGGTGTCGGCTCGAGTGCGGAAAGGCCGCGACCTTGCGGTCGGAGAGGTGCTCTCGTTCGAGGGGTGGCCCCATCGCGCGCTGGTCGAAGCAGTGCCCGATCCCGGCGAGATCCTCTTCGAGGCGAATCGCTTCTATCAGCGGCCGCGCGAGTTCTCCGTCGAAGCGCTTCAGCTCACCCTCGACGACCGCGCGGGCCGATTCCCCGGACAGGCCGGGTACAGCGCCGAATGGGTCCAGCCGCGACCCGGACGCTTCCGAGCGTGACTGTGCTACGTACAGCTACATTGAGCTACGCTACGCGTATGACCGACGTCCCGGTGCGTGAACTCCGCAACGACACAGCAGGAGTGCTCAGGCGCGTGGAGGTCGGTGAGGACATCACGATCACCGTGCATGGGCAACCCGTGGCGCGGCTGGTGCCGGTCCGGCCGGAGCGGCGGCGGCCGATCCCGCGCGAAGAGTTCCTGGCAGACCTCGGGAAGTGGCGGGCCGATCCCGCCCTCCGAGACGAGGTTCCGGAGTGGTGAGCACCGCGCCGATAGGAGTTGCAGACACGTCGATCCTCATCGGGCTCGAGACCGGCAGGGTGATCGATGCTGCGGCCCTGCCGCGTGCTCTCGTAACGACGATCGTGACGCAGGCTGAACTCGAGCTCGGAGTACTCGCCGCGGCGGACACGGAGGCTCGCGCGCGCCGTCTCGCAACACTGGAACGGGTGAGTGGCATGTCGATGCTCGAGGCGACCGCGGAAGCGGCGCATGAATGGGCACGCTTGAGGCACTTCTTGCGGGAGCAGAACCACCGGATGGAGGTCAACGACCTCTGGATCGCAGCGATCGCGAGCGCGAACGCTCTCCCCGTCGTCACTCAGGACGCCGACTTCGACGCACTCGACGGCGCGCCAGGCGTGTCCGTCATCCGCGTGTGACCGATACGCCTCAGTCGCCGGATGTGAGGGCGACGAGCTTGT
>JAUHVN010000138.1 GCA_030425055.1 Actinomycetes bacterium
CGAGGTGCTGCGAGAGGCGTTCCGGCGCATGCCCGGCGAGCAGCTCGTCGTCGTCGGCGCCTCCGATCACGACGACCCCGCCAACGTGCGCAGCCTCGGCGAGGTCACCGAGGCGCAGCTGCGCTGGCTGTACTCGCGGGCGCGGGCGCTGACGTCGGTCTCGCATGAGGACTTCGGCCTCACGCCCCTCGAGGCGAACGCCTTCGGAACTCCGTCGCTCGTCCTGCGCGCCGGCGGGTTTCTGGACTCGACCGACGAGGGCGTGTCGGGATCGTTCATCGCCTCAGACACCGTCGAGGCGGTCGTCGACGCGGTGCGCGCGTTCCCCGACTCGTGGAGTCGTGACACCGTCTCACGGCATGCGGCCCGGTTCTCGGCCGAGGCCTTCGGGAAGAGGATGCGCGAGATCGTCGAACGACGCGGCCGCACCGCCGGCGAGGCCCCCCGCGCAGGACGACAGCGCGCCGTCGCCTGACGTCAGCCGAGCACGCGCCGACCGTAGGGCAGGCGCGAACCGATCGCAGACATCACCAGTCGCGCCTGCTCGACGCGGTTCTCGCTCTCGCGCACGATCTCACGCGCGAGCACCGGGTGCGCGCGCACGATCTCGTCGAGCACCGACACCGGCACGACCACGACGTCGACCTCGCTCGCGGCGACGGCCTTCGAGATGGTCTGCGTGCGCGAGATCGCGGTGATGCCGACGGGGTCGTGCCGCCCGAGGTCGGTCACGTGGACGAACCCGTGGTCTTCGGTCGGGATGCCGAGCGTCACCGTGCCCGTGAGGATGAAGCGGGTCTCGCCGGGCACCATGCCCGGCCGCAGGATCGACTCTCCCGCGCAGTAGCGTTCGAGCCACGCATCGCTCGCGAGCTGCTCGGCCTCGAGGGGACTCACGCTGAGGATGGGCGCGATCTGCCGCAGCGCGTCCTGCAGGCGCGCGGCGGTGCGCCAGTCGTCGGTGGCGTCGCCGTCGAGATGCAGCTCGGCGCGACGCGCCGCGTACCAGATGCGGGTGAGGAACGTGTCGACGGCCATGTCGTGGTCGGCCGGGCTGTCGAGCGGGATCGACACGCGGTACCGCGATCCGCCCACGCTCGACGCCGACGGCTCGCGCTTGCGCGAGAGGAGCGGGATGTCGCGGGCGACGGCGACCATCAGCTCGCGCACGCGCCCGGGCGGGTCGTCGGATCCGAAGCCGACCTCGGCGGTGGCCGCGTAGGGCTCGGGATCGCGTGAGAGGTTGACGAACTCGCCGCCGGCCAACTGCGCCGTGGGCATCACGACGATGCCGCTGCCGGTGTCGAGGTGGATCGCCCGCCAGTTGACCTCGATGATCTGCCCGCGGGTGCCGCCGGTCTCGATCCAGTCGCCGAGCTCGAACGGCGACTCGAAGATGAGGAACAGGCCGGAGACGACCGACCCGACGGCGTTCTGGAGCGCGAGGCCGACGACGATCGACGTGACGCCCAGAGCGGCGAACACCCCGGCGACGTCGGCGCCCCACACCCAGTAGAAGAGGAACGCGATCCCCATGATGATGAAGACGAACCGGATGAGGTCGCTGAAGATTGTGGGGAACCGGTCGCGCCACGACCCCTTCTCGGCGCGGTGGAACACGAGGTGGTTCACGGCATTGATCGTGACCACGATGACGAGCAGGCCGAAGATCGTCCAGATGACGCGGGGCCACGTGCCGCCGCCCTCCCACGCGCCGGGCTGGCTGATGAGCACCAGCACACCGGCGACCGGCACGAGGTAGTTGCGCACCATCGCGACGATCGGGGCCGCACGGCTGCCGCGCCGCACCAGCATGTTCGACAGCTCGGTCAGCCCGATCAGCATGAGCGGAAGACCGATCGAGACGATGACGGCGGGCCAGAACCACGGCTGCGCGGCGAGATCGGCCATGGGTCACGCCTCTCCGACCGGCGCCGTGGTCGCGATGCGCCACACGCGCTGCGTGCCGCTCTGCGTCTCGAGGTCGCCCGCCGGGGTGACCGGCAGCGACTCGGGCAGGCGATCGGCGACCCGCTGCGTGAGGTAGATGCCCGGTTCGTTCGAGTCGCCCTGCACCCGGAACGCCAGGTTCACGGCGTCGCCCCACATGTCGTACACGACGCGTGCCCGGCCGATGAGACCGCTCGTGACGCGGCCCGAGTCGAGGCCGGCGCGCACGCTGAGGTCGACGCCCTGCTGCGCCGAGTAGCGCTCGACGATCTCGTCGAGCTCGATCGCGAACTCGACGGCGCGACGGGCGTTGTCCACGCGCGGTGTCACGAGCCCGCACGAGGCGAGATAGCTCTGACGCGTGGAGCGCACCCGCTCGACGCCGTGACGCTCCGCGGCCTCGTCGAAGCTGCGGATGAGGTCGTTGAGCCGTGCCAGGGCGTCATCCGACGTGAGCGACATCGCGAGCTCTTCGAAGCCGACGATGTCGGCGAAGACGACGGTGACGTCCTCGGCATCCTGCGTGATGGTGTCGTCGCCCTGCCGGTAGCGGTTCGCCATGCCCTCGGGCATGAACGACAGGATGAGCTCCTCGTTCGCGCGCTCCTGCTCGGCGATCAGCTGCGACTTGGCCTGCAGGCTGCGGCTCATGTCGTTGAACGCGACCGCGACGTCGGCGAGCTCGTCGCTGGATCCGGCATCCACCTGAACGCCTTCCTCGCCCGCGCCGATGCGCTGCGCGGCCGACTTCAGGCGACGCAGGGGGCGGATGAACACCTGGGCGAGCACGAGCGAGAGCAGGCAGACGAAGATGATCATGCCCGCCGTCGAGAGGATGAGGTTGCGCGTGAACTCCTCGACGGGCGTCAGCGCCTCGGCCGACGTCTCCTGGGCGATGATCACCCAGTCGAGGCCGTCGACGCCGAGGGGCGCGAACGCGGTCAGACTGTCGCGCCCCAGGTAGTCGCGCGCGAGCACCGTGCCGTCTTCGCCCGACAGCGCGCGGGTCACCGCCTCCGTCGCGATGGCCTGCTGGAGGAGCGTGTCGCCGTTGCGCACGCTCAGCGCGGCGGCCGCCGGCGAGAGCCCGGCCGCCACCGCCGCCTGCTCGTACGCCTCGGGGTCGTCGATCAGCCCGCGCGAGATCGACCGCATGAGGCCGTCGGTGCCGACGAGGTAGGTCTCACCGGTGGCGCCGAGCCCGTTCAGCTCCCACTCGCCGCCGACCGTCATGACGCCGTTGATGCGGTCGATGGGCAGCTCGATCGCGAGCGCGCCGATCACCTCGCCGCCGTCCGCGATCAGCGTGACCGCCCAGCCCGCAGGCGTGCCGAGGCTCGGACTGTACGCGTCGAAGTCGGCGATCACCACATCGCCGACGATGTTGCGGTCCATCGCCTCGCGGTAGGCGCCCGCGAGGTTCGACAGCCGGTACGGGCCGTCGAACAGGTTGGTTCCGAGGTCCACGCCCTTGTAGGCGGTGTAGACGACGTTGCCGTCGGTGTCGAGCATGAGGATGTCCTCGAAGTCGGACACCTCGGTCAGGGTGCGGAAGTACGGGTGGTAGCGGGCGTGCGCCTCGGACCAGGCGCTGCCGTCGCCGGCATCCTCGTTCGCGATCGCCTGCTCCCAGTCGTCGTAGGGGATCACGTAGTTGTACTGCAGGTAGGCCTGCGCGGGATCGCGCGGCGCGAAGGTGGCGCCGACGACGTCCTCGCCCGTCGCCTCGGACAGGGCGACGGCGAAGTCGGTGCGGTAGTAGTCGTCGAGTGCGCTCGTGATCTCGGCGCCGGCCGGCTGCGCTTCGAGCTCCTCGAACCCGGCGGTGAAGGCGCGCGCCGCCTGCTTGCTGGTCTCGTTGATCGCTCCCAGGCGCACCGAGTTCTCGATCGTCCGGAACAGCTGCGCCATCTCGCGCGCGCGGTTCTCGCGGATCTCGACGAGCTTCTCCTCGGCGATGATCTGCAGCGCCTGCGAGCCGTTCAGGTAGCCGATGATGCCGACGACGATGCTCGAGAGCACGCTGACCGACAGCAGCATGATGAGCAGGATCGAGTAGATCGACAGGCCCGGGCGCTGACGCGGCTGCGGCGTGCCCACCCACGACGACGCGGCCGCGGGCGTGGGCACGGCGGGCGTCGGCGACTCGGACACGCACTCCCCCTCCGTCGGCACGAACCGTGCGGGCACCCCAGAGACCCGGCGCTGCGCCGGGTTGGGGAAACAATAGCGCTGCGCCCGTCAGGGGGATAGAGCACGCGGATGCCGCGGAGATACACGGCCACCCGTGAGCCGCGCCGCCGGCCGACGTAGACTGTCCTGTCGCCCGAAGAGGCGCGCACGACATGACCACATCCTCCTCCCTCTCAGCGACCGCGGGTCCGACCGCCCGTGATGCACGGATGCCGGGCCTCGACGGGCTGCGCGCGATCGCCGTGCTCGTCGTGATCGTGTACCACGTGTTCCCCGGCGTGGGGCTGTCGGGCGGCTTCATCGGCGTCGACGTGTTCTTCGTGATCAGCGGATTCCTCATCACGACGCTGCTGATCGGTGAGCACGCACGCACGGGCCGCATCGGCCTGGTCGCGTTCTGGCGACGCCGTGCGCGCCGGCTGCTGCCCGCCCTCGCGCTGCTGATCACCGTGTGCGCGACGGCCGCGTGGCTGGTCGGCGGTGACGTGCTCGTCGGCATCGGCCGTCAGGTGCTGGGGGCGGCGACGTTCAGCTACAACTGGGTGGCGATCGCCTCGGGCACCTCCTACTTCTCGGCGACCGAGTCCGAGCTGTTCCGCAATCTGTGGTCGCTCGCGGTGGAGGAGCAGTTCTACCTGCTGTGGCCCCTGCTCCTTCCGCTGCTCTTCCTCCTCCCGCGCGCCTGGGCGCGCGTCGTGGTCGCCGCGTCCGCCGCCGCCGCATCGGCGGGGTGGATGGCGGTCGTCGCCGCCGATGGCGACCCCACGCGGGCCTACTACGGAACGGGCACGCATGCGTTCGCGCTGCTCATCGGCGTCGCGCTCGCCTTCGGCGCCCGGCGGGTCCTCGAGGGCGGTGCCGTGCGCGGGCGGCGCACGGTCGGGGTCCTCGGGTGGGCGGCCGTCGCCGGCATCCTGGTCATCGCCACGATCCCTCCCGGTGACACCGCGGCGACCTTTCCCGGCGCGATGCTCGCGGCGAGCGTCCTGACCGCCGTCGCGATCCTGGCGGGCATCTGGCCGACGTCGTCGTTCGGCCGGCAGCTCGATCGCCCGCTGCGGTGGATCGGCGAGCGCTCGTACGGCCTGTACCTGTGGCACTGGCCGCTCCTCGTGCTGCTGGTCGCCGCGTTCGAGGGCACGACTCCCGAGTCGGGCGTCCCCGTGTGGACGGGCGTCCTCGTCCTCGCCCTCACGGTCGGCGCCGCCGCGCTCTCGTACCGGTACGTCGAGACCCCCATCCGCCGCGACGGCTTCCGCGCGACGGTGCGGCGGCTGCGCGATGGGCTCGCCGGCGGGCCCCGCACGCGCGTACGCGCCCTGGGCGTGGCGACGACGACGGTCCTGCTGCTGGGAGGCACGTCGGCGGCGCTCGCCGACGCCCCTGCGCGCACCGGGGCCGAGACCATCGTGTCGGCCGGTGAGCGCGCGCTGCAGGATGCCGCCACGGCGATGGCGACCCCCGCGCCGTCGTCGTCCTCATCCGTGACGCCGTCACCCACCGCCACCGCGACCGCGGCGCCCAGCCCTGCGCCCGGGCCGGTGACGAACAAGACACGTCCGTCGCCGACCCCGACCACTGTGGCGGCCGACGGCCGCTCGATCAGCGCCGTCGGCGACTCGGTCATGCTCGCGGCGGTGCCCGCGCTGCTCGAGCGTCTGCCCGGCATCCGCATCGATGCGGCCGTGTCGCGTTCGACCTGGGCCGGCCCGCGCGTGCTCGAGACGTTCCGCGCCGAGGGCGACCTGCGGCGCTTCGTGGTGATCGCACTCGGCACGAACGGGCCCGTCGATCGCGGGTCGCTCGAACGCATGGCGGCGATCGCCGGGCCGACGCGCGAGGTCATCCTCGTCAACGCGTACGCGCCGCGTGACTGGATCGCCGGCGTCAACGCCGATCTCGCCGAGTTCGCGCGCGAGCGCGAGAACGTGACGGTCGCCGACTGGTCGGGCGCGATCGCCGATCGTCCCGAGCTTCTCGCAGCCGACCGCGTGCATCCCGGTGACGAGGCGGCGCGGATCTTCGCCGACACGGTCGCCGCGGCCGTGCAGCAGATCGACCAGCGCATCGCGACCGAGCGCTACGAGAGGCAGTTGCGGGTGTACGAGGCGATCCAGGCCCACCCGCAGCCCATCGGCGAGTGACGCGCGGGGCCGTCAGAAGCGCGTGACCAGCGCCATCGAACGCTCCGCGGCCTCGAACCCGAGACGACCGTAGAGGCTGTTCGCGCCGGTCGGGCTCTCGGTGTCGACGTCGAGCACCGCCTTGTCGAGTCCCGCGTCGCGCGCCGCGCACAGCAGCGCGGTGATGACGGCGGGCGCGAGGCGCATCCCCCGGTGATCGCGCACGACGCCGATCAGCTCGATGTACACGCTCGAGTAGCCCTGCATCCGCCAGTCGTCCTCGTTGACCGAGCCGAGGGCGAGCGCGACGACGCGGTCGCCGTCCACCGCGACGAACGAGAGGTCGTCGCGGTGGTGCGGGCCCTCGATCAACTTCGTCCAGCGGTCGGCGGGCGTCTCGAGACTGCCCCAGTGTTCGCGGAAGGCGTCGTTGCGGGCCAGCCGCGTCGACTCGCTCAGGCCGCGCTCGAACGCGACGACGTCGATGCCGTCGGGCACGTCGATGTCGGGCGACGCGAGAGCGAGATCGCGGACCATGGTCGAGAACCACCGCTCGAGTGCGAAGCCCCGCCGCTCGGCGAGCCGCTGCGCGGCGGTGTCGACCTCATCGACGTAGACGAACACGGCCGCGGGCACCGTGGCATCCATCGACGCGAGCTGGTTCAGCGCGGTCTCGTGCTCCCAGCGCAGCAGCTCTCGGCCGATGCCGCGCCCCCGCGCGTCCGGATGCACGCGCCCCATCAGGTACGCGTTGACGTGCACGTCGCGCGAGGGGTGGATCATCATGACGCCGACAGCGACGGCGCGTCCGTCTGCGTCGAGACCCACGCGCAGATCGCGTGCGGGATCGATGTGCGCGGCATCGAAGAGATCCTCGATCTCGTCGCGCGGAGTCGCCCACGTGGGGTGGTCGACGGTGTCGGCCGCCACGATCAGCGCGTGGATCGCGTCGACGTCGTCGGTCGTCGGAGATCGCCAGGTCGCGACG
>JAUHVN010000139.1 GCA_030425055.1 Actinomycetes bacterium
CTCGGGCGAGGGCGTGAACGGCAACGGCAACGCCTACGGCGGCGGAACCGACAACGCCGGCGGCGCGGCCTCGAACGGCAACGGCGGAAGCGGATCGTCGAACGGCAACGCCACCGGCGGCGGCACTGACAACGCCGGCGGCGCCGCAGCGAACGGCAGTAGCGGAAGCGGCTCGTCGAACGGCAACTCCGGGAACGCCGGCAACGGCTCGTCGAATGGGAAGGCCGACCCGCCCGGATCGAAGAAGGACGAATGAAGACTCGATCGCGCGAATCCCCAGACCGACGCGATTGACCGGGGCCGGTTCCCCCAAGCCGGCCCCCCATTGGCCCCCGGTGCCCCCAGGCACCGGGGGCCGCCTCGTTCGCGGCGCCTACTCCCAGCGGTAGCCGGCGCCGCGGACGGTCACGATCCTGTCAGGTCCGAGCTTGCCGCGAAGATACCGCACGTACACGTCGACGACGTTGGACCCGGGGTCGAAGTCCAGACCCCACACGCTGCTCAGCAGCGTCTCGCGGCTGAGGACCCTGCCCGCATTGCGGATGAACTGCTCGGCGAGTGAGAACTCGCGCGCCGACAGTTCGACCTCACGGCCCGCGACCACCACGCGCCGGGCCAGCAGGTCGAGCGTGACGTCGCCGCTGCCGATCGTCGCGTCCAGCGGTGCCGCATGCTCCCGCAGCCGCGAACGCACCCGCGCCAGCAGCTCTTCGAAGACGAAGGGCTTGGGCACGTAGTCGTTGGCGCCGCTGTCGAGCCCGTCGACCGTGTCCCGCGTGCCCGAGCGCGCGGTGAGCATGATCACCGGGATGCCCGATCCTTCGGCGCGCAGCGCACGGAGGATCTCGAATCCGTCCATGGTCGGAAGACCGACGTCGAGCAGCACGAGGTCGCTGTCGCCGTGCAGCGCCGCCTCGAGCCCGTCCGCGCCGTCCTCGACGGTTTCGGCGTAGAAGCCGGCGGTCTCGAGCCCGCGCTTGACGAACGAGGCGATCCTCGGCTCGTCTTCGATGATCAGGATCTTGGTCACGGAGTGCCCTTCCGATCCGCGACGACGGGCTCCGCGGGTCTCGAGGCCACGGTCGCGCCGCTCGGAAGCCGCAGGGTGAAGGTCGCGCCGCCGCCCGGGGTCTCGCCGACATCGCAGCGGCCGCCGTGACCCTTGGCGATGGCCTCGACGATCGCGAGTCCGAGGCCGGACCCGCCGACGGTCCGCCGGCCGCTCGCGCGGTCGAAGCGGCGGAAGATCCGCTCCCGCGAGTCGTCCGGGATTCCCGGACCGTGGTCGCGCACCCAGAGGGCGGCGCCCGCGTCGTCGACGGCGCCGCCGATCTCGATGGGCGACCCCGTCGGCGTGTACTTCGCGGCGTTGTCGGCGAGCTGCAGCCAGGCCTGGAGCAGGCGATCGGGGTCGCCCACGATGGTGCCCGGCTGTCCTGGTTCGACGAACCAGCGGTGTCCCGGGATGACCGCCACCAGTTCCCCCATGCGCGCGGTGAGCGCCTCGATGTCGACCTCCATCATCGTGTACGAGTCCGACTCGACGGTCGCGAGCAGGTCGATGTCCTCGACGAGGCGCGTCATGCGATCGAGCTCGGCGATGCCGATTTCGCGGGTGGTGGCCACGTCGTGCGGGTCGAGCGGATCCATGAGCTCCAGGTGGCCGCGCACGATCGTGATCGGGGTCTTGAGCTCGTGGCGCACGTCGTCGAGCAGTCGCCGCTGCCCGTCCACCGAGTCCTCCAGGCGATCGAGCATCGAGTTGACCGTGCGCGTCAGATCGCTGATGTCGTCGTTGCCGTTCGCAGGCAGGCGCGGCGAGAGGTCGGCGAGCGTGATGCCCTCCGCGGCCTCGCGCAGCCGGCGGATGGGGGAGAGCAGACGTCCTGTGACGCCCCATCCGACCACGCCCACCGCGAGCAGCACCACCCCGGCGGCGATCCCGTAGGTGATGATCGCCGCCGTCACGGGCGCGAGCTCGGCTTCGAGGTCGACGGCGCGCAGGTACACACCCGACTGCGGGTCGCCCGGCATCTCGACCGGGATGGCGATGTAGCGCAGCGCGCCGGATTCGGTCGTCGCGGTGCCGAGCACGGCTTCCCCCGAGGCCTCGGTCTCGGTGACGGCGCGGTCGATGAGCTCGTCATCGCGCGAGATGTCGAACCCGGACAGGGTGGCGGGACGATAGCGGGCGGCCCCGTCCACGATCGCGAGCGACGCTTCGTGGCGCGCGGGCACGAGCCGCGAGACGACGGCGTGCAGATAGTCGTCGACATCGGAGAACTCCTCGATGTCGATCCGCTCGCCCGCGGTCTCGGTGTCGGAGTCGTCATCCGGATCCGCAGTGCCCGCCATCGCCGACAGCCGATCGATCTGCGCGAGCAGGCGGGCATCCACTTCGTCGAGCACGCGATCGCGCTGCACGAGGAACGTGATGCTGCCGACGACGGCGAGCCCGACGCACGCGACGGCGAGCATCGCCGCGAGGATGCGGACGCGGGCCGGGATCGGCCGGTGCGTGCGGGCCATCTCCTGATTATCGCCGTCCGGCCCCGGTTCGGACACCTCCGCGCGGTCAGCCCGGCCGTGTCATCGACAGCAGGTCGAGCTTCTCGTCCAGCTGCTCGAGCGTGACCTCGCCGCGATCGACGTACCCGAGCGCCAGCACGGCTTCGCGCACCGTGATGCCCTCGGCGACCGAGTGCTTGGCGATCTTCGCGGCCGCCTCGTAACCGATGAGCTTGTTGAGCGGCGTCACGATCGACGGCGACATCCCCGCGAACGCGGCGGCCCGCTCGACATTGGCTTCGAGACCGTCGATGGTCTTGTCCGCGAGCAGACGCGAGGCGTTCGCGAGCAGTTCGATCGACTCCAGCACGGCGGTCCCCATGATCGGGATGGCCACGTTGAGCTCGAAGCTGCCCGACGCGCCCGCCCACGCGACCGTCGCGTCGTTGCCGATGACGCGTGCGCAGACCATGAGCACGGCCTCGGGGACGACCGGGTTCACCTTGCCGGGCATGATCGACGAGCCCGGCTGCAGGTCGGGGATGCGCAGCTCTCCGAGTCCGGTGTTGGGACCGGAGCCCATCCAGCGCAGGTCGTTGTTGATCTTCGTCAGCGAGACGGCGATGGTGCGCATGGCCCCGGATGCCTCGACGAGGCCGTCGCGGTTGGCCTGGGCCTCGAAGTGGTCCTTCGCCTCGGTGATCGGCAGTTCGGTGTCGCCGACGATCAGTTCGATGACCCGCTGCGGGAACCCGAGCGGGGTGTTGATCCCGGTGCCCACGGCGGTTCCACCGAGGGGCACCTCGGCGACGCGGGGGATGACCGCCTGGATCCGCTCGATGCCCAGGCGCACCTGACGCGCGTAGCCGCCGAACTCCTGGCCGAGCGTCACCGGTGTGGCATCCATCAGGTGCGTGCGGCCGGACTTCACGATGCCGGCGAACGCCTCGGCCTTGGTCTCGAGGGCGACCGCGAGATGGTCGAGCGCCGGGATCAGGTCGTCGATGATCTCCTGCGTCACCGCGATGTGCACCGATGTCGGGAAGACGTCGTTGGACGACTGCGACGCGTTGACGTGGTCGTTCGGGTGAACGGGGGAGCCGAGGTCGCGAGTCGCGAGCGTCGCGAGCACCTCGTTCACGTTCATGTTCGACGACGTTCCGCTGCCGGTCTGGTACACGTCGATCGGGAACTGGTCGGCGAACTCGCCGGCGATGATGCGGTCGGCCGAGCGGGCGATCGCCTCGGCGATCGAGGCGTCCAGCACGCCGAGGTCGCGGTTGGCGAGCGCCGCCGCCTTCTTGATGCGCGCCAGCGCCACGATCTGGGCCGGCTCGAGGCGGTCGCCCGAGATCGGGAAGTTCTCGACCGCGCGCTGCGTCTGCGCGGCGTACAGGGCGTCCTTGGGCACGCGCACCTCGCCCATGGTGTCGTGTTCGATGCGGTACTCGGTGTCGGTCACGTCGTTGTTCCTCCGTCGGGTGTTCCGGGTGTGTCAGGCGTCGGCGTCGATGTCGCCGACCCAGACGATCGGGGCGACTGCGCCCTCGGTGAGTCGATAGTTGGCGCCGACGATGCCGAGCCTGCCGTCGGCCACAGCCTCGCTGATGAGCTCGGAGCGGTGGAGCAGATCGGCGACCGTATCGCGCACGTGCTCGCTGCCGACGCGCTCGGGGTCGGGCCGGGCACCGCCCGCCTCGCGCTGCACGCGCCGCACAGCCGGCACGATCGGCGCGACGAGCCGCCAGATGTGCGCCGGCAGGGCCGGAGCATCATCGCCGGTGCTGTCGATCGCGGCGGCCACCGCGCCGCACGCGTCGTGGCCGAGCACGACGATGAGGGGCACTTCGAGCACCGCGACCGCGAACTCGAGGCTGCCCACGACCGACTCCGACATGACCTGACCCGCGTTGCGGACGACGAACAGGTCGCCCAGCCCCTTGTCGAAGATGATCTCGGCCGCGAGCCGCGAGTCGGCGCAGCCGAACAGCGCCGCGCTCGGGCGCTGACCGGCCGCGACCTCGGTGCGGCGCTCGACGTCCTGGCGCGGGTGCTCGGGCGCGCCGGCGACGAAGCGCTCGTTGCCGCGGCGCATCTGGCGCCACGCGTCGGCCGGGGTGGGTCGGGTCTCGGTCACTCCTGCTCCTCCTGCAGCGCCTTCACCTGCGAGGCGACGCCGCGCGCCGCCTCCTCGAGGATCTCGTCGGACGCCATGCCGTAGATCATCACGATGTCGTCTCCCGCGGGGGTGGACAGCGCCGCGGAGACGTTGCCCGCGCGCTCGGGGTCGGGGATGTCGTACCGCGTCCAGGTCACGCCGTCGATCGTGACGGTTCCGTCGGCGTCGGCGCCGCGCAGCACGCGCGACGGCCATCCCTCGTCGGCCTCGAAGCCCTGCACGACGCGGATGAAGCCCTGCTCGGGCGCGTAGACGACCGTGAAGGTGCGCGGGGAGTCGCCTTCGAGTCGCGCGGAGTTCACGCGCCACTCCTCGGGCACCTCGGGCGCGACGATGCCGTGGCCCTCGACCTCGGCGATGCCCTCGGCGACCGCCGCGACGTCGATGGGCTCGGCGGCGGGGGGCGTGCCCCGCGGCACCGCGAAGATGATGACGGCGACCACGCCCAGCGTGACCAGCAGCGCGGCGACGAGGTTGCGGGTGTTCTGCGCCTGACGGTGCACGCGAGAGGACTCGGCGCGGCGGGCCGCGGTCTCGTCGGGCGTCTCGGGTCGGCCCAGCTCGGCGACCACGCGCGGTTCGCGGGCCATCACGCCTCCGCGCTCTCGCCGCGTGCCTGCTCGAGCCGGCGCTTCGCGCCGACGAGCCATTCCTCGCACCGTGCGGCGAGGGCCTCACCGCGCTCCCACAGCGACAGCGACTCCTCGAGGGTCGGTGCGCCCTGCTCGAGCCGGGTGACGACCTGCATGAGCTCGTCGCGCGCCTGCTCGAACGACAGCGTCGAGACGTCGGCGGCGGGCGTGTCGGTCATGCGCTCCATCCTAGTTCGCGGGCGCGCCGTCGCTTCGCTCGGCGACCTCGCCCTCGCTGCGCGCGGCGAACGAGCCGCGTGCCACCGTGACGGTCAGGCCTGCTCCCGCGGGCGCCTGGTCGGCATCGCGCACGATCGCGCCGTCGGCGAGATGGGCGATCGCGTAACCGCGACCGAGGGTCGATG
This sequence comes from Actinomycetes bacterium, assembly GCA_030425055.1. GTDB lineage: Bacteria > Actinomycetota > Actinomycetes > Actinomycetales > Microbacteriaceae > Microbacterium. Next base: position 5,685 of record JAUHVN010000139.1, read on the forward strand.
CCGGCGACAGCGCGCGCAGCGCGGCTCGCAGTTCACCGGTGCGCCGTGCGTCGGCGTCGACGAGACGGTCGACGAGTGATCGGCCGCGCGCGACGGCGAGCTCGACCTCTTGCATCCGGTTCGTCACGAGCGACTCGGGGGAGCGCAGCACGGGGCGGGAGCGCACGTGCTCGAGCTGGCGGATGTCGGAGGCGATCCGATCGGTGAGCCGTCGGGTCAGGCGCGCCCTCAGGTCGCGCACCAGCGACAGCTGCTCGGCGACGTCGGGCACGACGCGCTTGGCGGCGTCGGTGGGCGTCGATGCGCGCAGATCGGCGACGTCGTCGAGCAGCGGATGGTCGTTCTCGTGCCCGATCGCGCTCACGACGGGCGTCGACGCCGCGGCGACGGCGCGCAGCAGGCGCTCATCGCTGAACCCCAGCAGGCTCTGCGCGTCGCCGCCGCCGCGCGCGATGACGATGACGTCGATCTCGGGGTCGGCCTCGAGCACCTTCAGCGCGGCGATGGTCTCGGGCACGCACCGGTCGCCCTGCACGGCGGCGTGGATCGTGCGGAAGCGCACGCGCGGCCAGCGCAGCTCGGCATTGCGGTGCACGTCCTTCTCGGCGTCGCTGTCGGCGCCGGTGATGAGCCCGATGCGATGCGGCAGGAACGGCAGGGTCTTCTTGCGCGCGGGGTCGAAGAGACCCTCGGCCCGCAGCTGCGCCCGCAGGCGCTCGAGCTTCTCGAGATGATCCCCGAGCCCGACATGGCGCATGGCGCTCACGGTGAAGGTGAACGACCCGTCGCGCGGGTAGTAGTCGGCCTTGACGCACGCGATCACGCGGTCGCCGGCGGCGAGGTCGGATGCCAGACGCTCGCGCGTGCTGGACCAGATGCGGAACCGCAGCTTCGCGTCGGTGCCGAGGTCCTTGAGGTGCCCGAAGACGACGCTGCCGCGCACATCCCAGGCCGTCAGCTCTCCTTCGACCCACACGGATCCCCAGGTCTGCACGAACTGGCGGATCGTGTCGTTGAGGCGCGCGACCGAGGTGGGGGCCTGAGGAGAAGAATCCCGCGGGGCGACGGCGTCGGGCGGCGGCTGCTCGCCGGGTGCCGTCTCGGCGCGGAACGTCGTCATGCGCTTCCTTCCTGGTGGACTCCCGGCCGGCTCCCCGGGCCCGACCGTAGAATCGGGATGTGACCGATCAGGCCGTCCGCATGCCCGTTCCCCGCGTCCCTCGACGGCGCGAGCGCCTCCAGGATATCCCGGTGGACCGACCGAAGCGGGTGCTCCTCGCCTCTCCCCGGGGGTATTGCGCCGGGGTCGACCGCGCCGTCATCGCCGTCGAGAAGTCCCTCGAGCGCTTCGGTGCGCCCGTCTACGTGCGCAAGCAGATCGTGCACAACATCCACGTGGTGACCGAGCTCGAGCAGCGCGGTGCGATCTTCGTCGACGAGGTCGACGAAGTGCCCGAAGGGGCGAACGTCGTCTTCAGCGCGCACGGCGTCTCGCCGGCCGTCGTCTCGGCGGCATCCGATCGAGGCCTGCACGCGATCGACGCGACA
>JAUHVN010000140.1 GCA_030425055.1 Actinomycetes bacterium
TCCCCGACGGGGCCGACGCGATCGCGGCGCGTGCCGAGGTCTACGGCGACGCCGAGGAACCGGGGTGCTCTCCGCTGCTCGAGGACTTCTCCTGCTCGTGGGTCGACCTCGTCGCGGGCTCGTACGCCGAACTGAGGTCGTCGGGCGTTGCCGTCGACGACATCGAGGAGGCGCAGGCCCGTCACGACGCCGCGATCAGCGGCATCCGCAGCTACCTCGTCGCGCTTCCCGCGTGGGACGATGAGTGGCGGCCTCCGGCGGGAACGGTCGCGATCGCCGACGGGTGCGGACGCATCCTCAGCCCCGAGGCCCTGGCCGGTGCGCTGGACTCGCCCGAGCTCGCGATCGGGTTCCCGGCCGGCGGCTGGTCGATCGAGGCCTGGACGCTCGTCGACGAGTGGGGCGCCCTGCCCTGCTACTACTACGAGGCCGACCTCGACCCGTTCACCTCGAGCGTCGGCGAGCTCACCTACCTGCCGGGCGGGATGTGGGCCTACGCGGAGGCGGCCCGCGGCACCGCCGTCGCGCTGCCGGGTGACGACCGCGCCGTCGTGTCGTGCGGCAGGAGCGACGTGTGGGCGTGCACGGTCGACGTGCTCGCAGGCGGCAATTGGGTGCGGTGGGCGACCGATGTCGAACCCGACGACCCGCCGGCGTACGCCGCCGTGATCGCCGAGGCGATCGTCGCGGGCGTCCGCGGCTGACGCCGTTCTCGTACAGTGGCTCCATGGCGGACCAGTGGCGGCCGGATCTGCTCGGGGCCGGTTTCGAGCAGTTGGCCCTGGCGCTCGGCGAGGACGTCGAGGGGCCGGTGGGCGCGACGCTCGTGCGCCGGCTGCCGTCGCCCGCCCGACGGCTCCTCGGGCCGTTCCGCGACGTCGACGTGCTCGCGGTGCACGGCTGGTCGGACTACTTCTTCGACGTCGAGCTCGCGCGGTGGTGGACCGATCGGGGCGCGCGTTTCTTCGCGCTCGACCTGCGCAAGTACGGGCGCAGCCTGCGCGACGGGCAGACCCCCGGGTACGTCGACGACCTCGCCGAGTACGACGCCGACATCGAGGCCGCGCTCGCGGCGATGGGGCCCGCGCCGGATGCCGCATCCCGCCGCCGGCTCGTGCTGCTCGGCCACTCCACGGGCGGCTTGACGCTCACGCTGTGGGCCGCGCGCCACCGCGGCCGTGCGGCCGCGCTCGTGCTCAACAGTCCGTGGCTCGAGCTGCAGCTCGGCGCGCTCGGGCGCCAGGCGATCGCACCGCTGGTCGGAGTCCGCGCGCGGTTCGATCCGCACGGCACCCACCCCGTGGTCGACCTCGGCTTCTACACGCGGGCGCAGCGCGAGCTCGGGTCCATCCCGGCATCCGGCTATCGCGAGGACTGGCGCCCCGCGCAGGGCTTCGCGACGCACCCGGGATGGCTGCATGCCGTGATCGCCGGCCACGCCGCGGTGGCGGCGGGCATCGACGTCGGATGCCCGGCACTCGTGCTGCTCTCCACCCGCTTCACGTCGCCCGTGCAGTGGGACGAGCGGATGACCTCGACCGACTCGGTGCTCGTGGTCGACGACATCGCGCGCGCCGCGACGCGGATCGGCCGACGGGTCACGATCGCGCGCATCGACGGCGCCATCCACGACGTCTTCCTCTCGCGGCCGCAGCCGCGGGCCGAGGCGTTCGCGGCCGTGGGGGACTGGCTGAGCGGTCTTCCGCGGACTTAGCGGCGCGCGCCGAGCGTGAGACGCGAGACCTCGTCGATGCGCGGATGCAGGTCGTCGCCGTCGTCGATGCGTCCGGCGTGCCAGCTCAGATCGAGGCCGTCCGGACCGTCCTGCAGCACCGACAGGTTGTTGTCGAACCAGGGTCCGGCGATCGTCTGCCACGTGAACGGCGGGTTCGGCACCTTCGCCGAGCGCGCCGCGAGCGCGCCGAAGGGTGTCGCGACGCCGTACGACATCACGACGGAGAACCAGCGCATGACGATCGGGAGAGGGTTGCGCACGGGTGAGCACACCGCTTGCACGAGCCTGCTGCCGTGGCCGCGTTCGACCTCGGCGATGTACGAGTAGTGCACGTCGCCCGAGAGGACCGTGACCGTCTGCGGAGCCCGGCCCCGCTCGCCGTCGGCCACCTCGGTGAGCGAGCGCGCCATGTCGCGGAAGGTGTTCTGCCACGCCGCCCAGTGCTCGAGGTCGACCATCTGGCGCAGTCGTTCGCCGATCCGGGCGAACCAGCGACCCCACGCGCCCTGGGCGAGCGCCTCGTCCCACGCCTCGATGTGGTGCAGGCCCATCGGCAGCAGGAACGGCAGCGAGGTCGCCACCAGCAGATGACGCACGTCGCCGCGCAGCTGCTCGTCGACCCACGACCACTCGACGTGATCGACGAGGGCCCGAGCGCTCGGCGTGAGGTCGCGCGCGGCACGCGAATCGACGACGACGAGCCGGACGTCGCCGAAGTCGCGCGCGTAGCTGAACCGGTAGGTGGTCGGTTCGCGGTCGACGCGGTCGGCGAACGCGTCGAGATCGTCGCTCACGTCGAGTTCGTCCGGCCCGTCGTGTGCGGCGATCAGCCGCCAGATCTCGTCCTCCGCCCGCTCGGCGGGAGAGAGGTTGCCCAGGTGCTGGTACACCCAGTACGACGCGAGCCCGGCGACGATGCGACCGTGCCACCACGACGTCTGCTCCATCGACTTCTTCCACGACAGCGATGCGTTCCAGTCGTCGCGCACGTCGTGGTCGTCGAAGATCATCGCGCTCGGCACCGTCGACAGCAGCCACCGGTTCATGGGATCCGACCACGCGAGCCGATACAGGTGGGCGTATTCCTCGAAGTCCTTCAGCTCCGCACCGGGCGGCTGCCGGATGTCGCGCTTGTCCCGGATGAAGTCCTGCATCGCCTCGGTCGTGATGTCGGCGTAGACCTGGTCGCCCAGGAGCAGGATGAGGTCGGGGCGCAGCGCGGCATCCTCGGCCATCGCGAGCGCGAACGTGCGCATCGCATCGACGCCGTGGCGGCGATTGCCCGTGCGGTCGTGCGGCACGCTGGTGCGACACGACCCCCACGCCATCCGCAGCGGCGACTCCGGGTCCCGCGCGACGATGCGCGACGCGGGATGCTCGGCGTCGGACTGCGGCCACACCGGCCGGTCGTCGACGAGCACCTCGTACTCTTCCGACGATCCCGGTTGCAGGCCGTCGACCTCGACGAGGGCGTAGTGATGACCGTGCACGGCGAACGTGCGGGCGTGCCAGCGCCGGCTGCCCGCGCGCACCGTCACGGTCGCCGCGCTCGCGGTCTCGACCCACACCGCGGCGGTCGTCTCATCGGTGTAGCGCAGCATCGGGCCGAGGACGAGGGGAGAGTCCGACATGCCTCCGTCCTACCGGGCGGAGTGCGGATCGTGCGGGATCTTGCGCGCGGACGCCGGGAGTGCAACGCCTATCGGAGGCGGCGCAGCAGGAGGATCCCGTCGTCGAGGTGCGCAGCTGTGCCGTCGGGGGCCGTGGCATCCCGCTGCCGCACCTCGACGATCTCGGGCGACCACGTCTCGGGATCGAGATCCAGCAGCACGAGCTCCTCCGCGGGGGTCCGCATGGCGGGGGCGTGCGCGGGGGCCTCGCGTGCCCACGGCGGCGGCGCGGCGTGCGAGACGACGAGCAGCAGGCCGCCCGGAGCGACACGGTCGGCGGCTTCGCGCAGCATCCGGATGCGGGGGAAGTCGGGCTCCCACGAGTGCAGGAAGCTCGCGAGCACCAGGTCGAACCGGCCGTCGACCGCTGCGGGGCCGTCGCCCTCGACGAACGTCGCCGCGACGTCGCGGGATGCCGCGAACTCCGCGGCCCGCCGCACCGCCGTGGCGGAGACGTCGACACCGGTGGCATCCCACCCGTGCTCGGCGAGCCACACCACGTCGCCGCCTTCGCCCGAGCCGACGTCGAGCGCGCGGCCAGGCGTCAGATCGGCGACGATCGCCGCGACCGAGGCGTTGACGCGTCCCGACCAGAATCGGTCCTCGGCCGCGTAGCGGGCCTCCCATTCGGCGTCGCGCAGCACGGTGCGCTGCGCGACCGCGAGGTCGAAGTCCTCCGTCGCGAGCATCGCGTTCGCGGCGGCTCCCGCCATCGAGCCCGTCCCCATCGCGACCGGCACGTTGGCGAACGGCATCGTGGCGTTGCCGGCCGCGAAGACGCGCGGGTGGCTCGTCGCGCCGCGCAGGTCGGCGGCGATCGGGGCGCCCGGCTGGTCGGACCGGGTCAGCCGCAGGGCGTCTGCGAAGCCGAGGCCGAGGTCGGGCTCGCCTCCGGTGAACAGGGCGTCGACGACGTGCTCGGCGCCGTCCCCGGTGAGGACGGCGAGACCGTCGTCGCGGCGGACCACTTCGCGCACGTGCGCCGGTTCGATCGCGACGCCGCGTGCGGCGAGGCGCCCCGCGACCGCCTCGCCGAGCGGGCCGACCGCGGCGGTGAAGGCCGTGACGTCGTCCGAGAGCTGGCGCACGAGCTCGATCTGATGGATGCTCGCGGGCGAGGCGGCGAGCACGCCGAGCCGCTGCCCGGCGACCTCCCACCCGTGGCAGTAGGGGCAGTGGAGCACCGAGCGCCCCCACTCCTTGCGCAGGCCGGGGACGTCGGGGAGGTCGTCGCGCACCCCGCTGGCGATCACGAGGGCCCGCGCCCAGTCGACGCGACCGTCCGATCGTGAGATGCGCAGGCGGTCGCCGTCGTCGGCGATCTCGTCGACGGTGCCGACGGAGATGACGACGCCGTAGCGCTCCGCCTCCGCCCTGCCGCGTGCGAGCAGCGCGGCGGGATCGACCCCGTCGTGGCCGAGCACGCCGTGCATGTGGTCCGCGAACCGGTTGCGCGGCATCCCGGCGTCGATCACGAGCACCCGCCGCCGCGATCGTCCCAGCATCTGTGCGGCGCTCAGGCCCGCCGCGCCGCCGCCGAAGATCACGGCATCCCACTCGTTCGTCATGGGTCCACAGTGACGAGCGTTCGTCGATTTCGACAACTCCGTTTGCCGGAACGGCAACGCGCTCGGGCGGACGCGGAGCGCACCTGCCCCCGTCGGCCCCACCGGAGTAGCTTTGCCGCAGACGCGGAGGGGAGGACCGTGGACGAACCGCGCGCGAGCCGACTGCCCCGCTGGCTCGCGCGCGACGCGCCGGATTTCCTCAACCTGCGCAAGGCCGGGCGCGCCGCGATCGTCGCGCCACTTGTGCTCGTCTTCGGAATCGTGGTCCTCGGCAGCGACGCGATGGCCACGTACGGGGTGTTCGCGGCGTTCGTCGGGCTGGTCTTCGCCGACTACGGCGGGCCACCGCTGCGCCGCGCGGGCGCCTACCTGACGATGACGGTGCTGGGCGCGGCGGTGATCGTGCTCGGCGGACTCGTGTCGGCGACGCCGGTCGTCGGCGTCATCGTGACGTTCCTCATCGCCGTGGCGGTGAACCTCGCGGCGGCGTTCGGCGGCTACTGGGCCCTCCACGTGTCGCCGATCATCCTCGCCTACGCGCTGTCGGTGCTCCAGCCCACCAGCCAGCTGCTCGTGTTCGACCGTGTGATCGGCTGGTCGATCGGCTCGCTCGCCGCCCTCGCCGCGGCGCTGCTGCTGTGGCCCGTGGTGCCCCGGCTCCGGTTGCGCGAGCGGGTGACGCTCCTCGTGGCCGACCTCGGCGAGCTCGTGGCGAGCCTGCCCGATCCGACCGCGCGCGGTCGGATCGACGGCATCCGCGCATCGATCGGCGACGTCCAGCGCCGGCTGTCGGCGCCGCTTCGCCCCTTCGGCCCCGCGACGCGCGACCTCGCGCTCGTCCACCTCATCGAGAACCTGCAGCATTGCATCGAGGCGGCCTCGACGGTGATCGACAGCGGGGCGGATGTCGACGAGGGCCTTCTGGAACAGGTCGGGGCGACGCTGCGGCGGGCGTCGGCGATCCTGTCGGGCGACGCGGCCCCCGACACGGCCGCTGCGGATCTGATCGCGCTCGATGCCACGCGTGCACGAGCACTTGACAGGGTCGGCGCCCGCCTCGCGACCGCGGCGGATCCCGCCGCCGCCGCGCGCGAGGTCGTGGACTCGCGGTTCCCCGGGCTGGCCCTCTCGCACCTGGCGATCTGGGTCGAGCACGAGTCGATCCGCGTGGTCGGGGGCACGCCCGCGATGCCCGCTCTCGCGACCGCGCCGGAGATGCCGGGCTTCGAGCCCGAGGGCGCCGGCAGGCAGATCGCGCGCACGCGACGCATGGTGCTGAGAGAGCTGGACCCGAACGGCTTCATCCTGCGCAACAGCCTGCGCGCCGGCATCGCGCTGGCCGCGGCGGTGGCGGCCGCCGATCTGCTGCCCGTGGCACACGGCTTCTGGATCGTGCTCGGCACGCTCTCGGTGCTGCGCTCGGGGGCGTCCTCGACGTACTCGACCGCGCTGCAGGCCGTCGGGGGGACGATCGCGGGGTTCGCCGTGGCGGTTCCGCTCGCGTGGGCGGCGGCGGATTCACCCGTCGCGCTGTGGGCGATGTTCATCGTGAGCGCCGTACTCGCGGCCTACACGCCGGGAGCGATCCACTTCGCCGTCGGCCAGGCCGCGTTCACGGTCTTCGTCGTCTCGCTCTTCGGCCTGCTCGACACGTCGGGTGCAGGCACCGCCGTGATCCGCGTCGAGACGGTCACCGTGGGCGCGATCACCGCGGTCGTGCTGAGCCTTGTGCTGTGGCCTCAGGGCGCGCGGAAGGCGCTCGCACGCGCGGTGGCCCGGGTGTACACCGCCGCCGCCCGCGGCGCCGAGACGTTCGTCGACGGCGCAGAGGCGGCGCAGCGCGCAGCGCGGGAAGACCTGGATGCCGCGCGCCGGGCAGCGGAGTCGACCTTCGCCGCCGCGCTCAACGAGCATCGCGAGCCGATCGACGTGGGGGCGTGGGTCATCGTCCTGCAGCCGCCAACCCTGGTGAGGGCGCTCGTGGCGGGGTTGATCCCCCACGTGGCCCCCGCATCGCCGCCGTGCACGGGCGTGGTGTCCGCCGAGCACGACGCGGCGCGGGCGCGTGCGGACGATCTCGCGGCGGTCGCCTCGTGGCTCGACGGCTCGACGGCCGCGCTGCCGCAATCCAGCAGCGAGGCGGCGCCGATCGAGTGGTCGCGGTGCCTCGGAGACGCGCCGCGCGACGCTGCGGCCGCGCGCGATGTCGTGACCCTGCTGGCCTGGTCGATGTACATCGGACGCCTCGGCGACCAG
>JAUHVN010000141.1 GCA_030425055.1 Actinomycetes bacterium
AGCGCCCCGACCTCGACCGCATCACGCGCGACCTGACCGACCGGTTCGCGGGCGTGTTCGGCCCCGAGACCGTGGCGAAGTGGGTGGACGACAGCTTCGCGCGTCTCGCGACCGACGCCCCCGCCCCGCGGCTGGCCTCGCGCACCGCCGCCTTCGCCGCCACGCGGCTCGATGCCCTCGCGCGCAGCGAGTCACCGGCATCCGATCGACCCGAGGTGCTGTTCGTCTGCGTGCAGAACGCGGGGCGGTCGCAGCTCGCGGCCGCGATCCTGCGGCACCTCGCCGGCGATCGGGTCGTCGTGCGCACCGCCGGATCGGAGCCTGCCGCCGAGGTGCGTCAGACCGTGGTGTCGGCGCTCGACGAGATCGGCGTGCCACTCGGGGGCGAGTTCCCCAAGCCGCTGACCGACGAGGCGGTGCGCGCCGCCGATGTCGTCGTGACGATGGGATGCGGCGACGCCTGCCCGATCTATCCCGGTCGGCGCTACCTCGACTGGGAGCTCGACGACCCGCACGGGCGGCCGCTCGACGAGGTGCGGGTGATCCGCGACGACATCGATCAGCGCGTGCGCGGCCTGCTCGGCGAGCTGCTCGCGGAGAGTTCACCGGCTGTTTCCACAGAAGCATAGATTGTGGTCTATGCTTTCGTTCATGGAAGACAGCATGAACGAGAAGCCCACCGTCCTGTTCGTCTGCGTGCACAACGCGGGACGCAGCCAGATGGCCGCCGGATACCTGCGGCACCTGGGCGGCGACGACGTCGAGGTGCTCTCGGCGGGGTCGGCCCCCAAGGACGAGATCAACCCGGTCGCCGTGCAGGCGATGGCCGAAGAGGGCATCGACATCGCGAACGAGACGCCCAAGGTGCTCACCGTCGACGCGGTCAAGGAGTCGGACGTCGTCATCACGATGGGATGCGGCGACGCCTGCCCGATCTTCCCCGGCAAGCGCTACGAGGACTGGGAGCTCGACGACCCGGCCGGTCAGGGCATCGAGGCCGTCCGTCCGATCCGCGACGAGATCCGCGGTCGCATCGAGTCGCTGCTGGGCGAGCTGCTGCCCGCGCGGGGTGCGGCATGAGCGTCGGCCAGGCGCCGCTGCTGTCGGCCGAGTCGGTGCTGCACCGCGCCGCCGAGCGCCTCGCGGTGCAGTTCACCGGCATGGTCGGTGAAGAGACCGTCGAGCGGGTCGTGTTCGAGTCGTACGCCGCGCTCACCCGCACCGCGAACGTGCACACCCACACCGCGAGCCTCGCCGAGAAGTTCGCCCGTGATCGGCTGACCGCCCTCGCGCAGTCGAAGGGGCTCATCGCCAAGCCCGTTCCCGAGGTGCTGTTCGTGTGTGTGCAGAACTCCGGACGCTCGCAGATGGCCGCAGCGCTCATGCGCCAGCTCTCGGGTGGCCGCGTGCACGTGCGGTCGGCCGGCTCGCAGCCGGGGGAGCGCATCCTGCCCGAGGTCGCCGCCGCCCTCGACGAGATCGGTCTCGACGTGTCGGCCGAGTTCCCCAAGCCGCTCACCGACGACGTCGTGCGCGCCGCGGATGCCGTCATCACGATGGGATGCGGCGACGCCTGCCCGCTGTATCCGGGCAAGCGGTACCTCGACTGGCAGCTCGACGACCCCGCTGGCCTCGACATCGAGGGAGTGCGCCGCGTGCGCGACGACATCGCCGCGCGGGTCGAGGGGCTGCTGGGCGAGCTGGTTTGAGCGCGACGGCCGCGGTCGTCCGTCGCGGCTCCTCCGCTGCATTGTGGGTGTCGCATTTGGCGTGCCCCTCGCGAGCTTGAACGGCGGCCGGGTAATCGGGCACGGACTGACGCGATCGCCGGCACGGTCGACACAGCTTCGCGTGCGCGCAACACGACCCGGATCGACCGAAGACGCGCTAAGGGATCCACGACGCCGCATCCCGCGTGGCACGTCCAGTGGGAACTGTTAGCGTGCGGATATGGAGAACGAATGGCAGCGCTGAGGGTGCCGACTAAACTGACGTCAGAAGCGCTCGACCCCCTTCTTGCCGATGTCGCACATTCGACAGAGCCACTGCAGGTTCCCGGCCGAGTTTCTACAACTGACCCGTTGGCTCTCCCTCTCGCAGTCCAGTCGGTGCTGACGTGGAGCCGCTTCAACAACGGCGGCATCATCCGTTCGGCTTTCGACTTTGCCGATGAACAGCACAGCGCACGGTCCCTGCAGCGCAACGTGGTGTTGCTGACAGCAGTGCTGATGGCCTCCGAGGTGCGGACGCCGGCTGGCCATGACATCACCGGTCAGGCACGAAGGGTCGCACGAGAAGCGTTGGCCGAATCGACGACGATTCCTCTCCGCGCGAGCGGACAATCGGTGGGCGCGGACCGCAGCGTTCTCGCCGCCGACCATGTCGCGGGGCTCGAGTACCCCGCGGGCCTTTATCGCCGGGTAGAGAACAGGGCGACTCGCGAGGTAAGTCACGAAATCGACGGACATGCGAGGGCGCTGTACGCGCGGACGCACGTCGATGCGGCCCGGCGCACGGACTGGCCGCTTGGCTGGCGCGTCCTCGATATGGGTATGGTGTCGCGGACGAGTCGCTCGGACGCGCTCGCACTGTTCCGGAGTGAGGCATACGAGCTTGGTCAGGTGCTCTTCGAGCTCGTGCAGAACACGCACGACCACGCCCGCACCGACAACGCCGGCTACGTACTCCGCCGCTCCGTGCGCGGAGTCCACGTCCGTGCTCATACCCAGACTCGAAACGAGATTGTCGATGGTGCATCGGCGCATCGTGACCTCGCGGAGTACTTTACTCACTTGCCGGTTTCGCCCCACGCGACCAACCGAGGAGGTGAAGACAGGCTCCGCGCGTTGTCTGTCTCCGTCATCGACAGCGGTCCGGGCCTCGCCGCTCGGATCCTGTGGGAGCAAGGGTTCCGTCACAACTTCACGAAGAGCGATGAGCTGCGCGCGATGCTCAACGCGCTGCGCAGGAGCGACACCGCGAGCCAACCCGGACTTCGCGGCATGGGGCTCACACGAGGGCAGCGGTACCTCACCGAAGTCGGCGGGTACGCGATGGTTCGCGCGGGCCGATACCGCCTCAGTCGCGACTTTCGACGCTTCCCGTTTGAGGAAGCGAACGATGACCAGAACCGTTGGTACGGGGGTCTTCGCGAGCCGTCGCTTCACACACGCGTCGCGGGCACCGCCTTCACCGTCGTCGTTCCGACGTACGGAGCGAGCTCGTGAACCGCCATACACTCACGTTCGAGGACACCCTGGTCTACTCAACGCACGCATCATCGCCTGGGGTGCGACCTCGAGGCGTCACCGTGGTGTTCTTCGCCACGAGGTCTCCGGGCGGGCTCGACCTCGGCGATCAACTTAAAGAACACTTCAAGCGAGTCGCTGAAGCGGAAGAGCTGTGGCTCGTAGCACCCCACTCGCTTGCTGACGACCTGCAGAACTTGGCTGCCTCTCGTGACATGGACGACAGATTGCGGAAGGCGAGTGCGTTGGCGACGACGCGGTGCATCACGTTCGACGAGTCCGGGATGTGGACTCTCCTAGCTGAGAGTCGGGAAAGCGACCTGCGCGTCGACCTGGCCCAAGCAATGGTGCAGCAGGCGGGGTTGCGCCTGCTCTTCAGGGAGACCGGAGCATTGATGACCGCGCATGCAGGCTTGCACTTCGGCAAGCCGAGCGGGAAGCATTCGACGCACTTCCTGCGTGGCGGCGCTGTTGCCGAGCGTTCCGTCCACGCGCACTTCGTCGCCGCGTCCCTTCTGAAGTGGGCCGGCGAAACCCCATACGATCGCCTTTGGGTGGACACCTCCGCGATCGCGAGCGTCGCGTACGCGCTGAATCAGATGCGCTTCGCGCTCAGCAGCACCCTTCCCGCCGTGGTCGACACATTTGGCGGCCACGACGGGATGGACGACGTGTCGTTTGCCGGCCCCGGCCTCGCACTCATCTCAGCTACCACCTCGGGGGGACTGAGCAAGAAGCTAGTGGAACGCGGCGTCCCGTCAGAGAGGCAACGAACTCTCTTCTATGTGGGAGAACAGTACGCCGACTCCACCGTGCTCTGCGACCTGACCGCGCGGGGCGATGACGCTGACGCGGACTTCATTGCACCCTTCAAGACATTTGACGACAGCCACAGTTGCGACCTCTGCAACAACGGCCAGAACGTCGTGCTGCTCCAGGGCGACAGTTTCACGCCGGTTCCGGGCCACGCCTCTCCCCTCCAGCTCAAGGGCGAGTACAGCGACGCCGCGCACCGCACCTTCGTGCAAGAATTCCTGGGCAAGCGCGCGATCTCGCTACGTGCCAGTGATGATAAGAGCAAGCCGACGGTTCGGTCTCTGTCCCTCCACTTCCACCACCTCGTCACCGGTGACCCGGTGGTGCGCAAGAAGGTCGAAGACCGGTTGGCTGCGTTCCTCCCGTTCAAGTCGCGCTACCTAATCCATCTGGATGACCCAGAGTCATCTGCAATCGGGGAGATTGCCCGCGACCTGTGTCACGCCCGCGGGCTCGCAGATGTCGAGCTGATTTCATCATCGGAGCTCGCGACGACAGGTACTATGCAGGACGGTGTCGCGGTCGTCATCGCAGGCATCACTGCGACGGGGCGTGAGCTCCTTAACATCAGCCGCGAACTCCGCAAGCTCATCGCCGACGGCGGGGACCTCGCCTACTTCGTCGGGTGCGTCCGAACCAGCGACCTTCGCACGCTGAGGGACCTGCAAACAAACCTGACGTTCAAACCCGACAAGTCGAGGTATGCGTTCGCACACATCTGGTACGCACAAGCGGAGCCCTACAGTGCGGCGAACGACCCGTGGCTTGCTGAGTCTCGAGTTCTCGGTGCGTTCGAGGACTGGCTACGGGGCGAGCCGGACAACGGGGCTCTCGACGCCGTCATCGCGCGTCGCGACGTGCTCACGAACCCTCTTGGAGCCTTTGAAGGTTTCGTGCCAAGTAATCTCGGCGCCAGCGATGACCACTTCGAACTTCGCCTGAACCCGAACTTCGCGTTGTGGGACGCAGGACTGGATACAAAGGAGGCGACGCACGCGGAGGTCTACTTCACGCTCAGCACTGTGCTGCACCGGTCAAGATACTCAGCCGACGGCCGATACAGCTTGTTCGAGCAACCCGGCTTCGGCCACGTATTGGCTCCCACCAACTTCGATAGGTTCAACGACCCGGTGATTCAAGCTGCGCTGCTGCGCGGCGCCCGCGGAACCGAGTTGCGCTTCATCGAACTACCTCCACTGAGCTCAAGGATGGCTGAGGTCATCGCCGCATCCGTTCGAGATTGGGCGGACGAAGAGCGTGGGGGCGCAGCGCTGGAGTTCACCCTCTCCCTTATCCGCGGGGTGCGAGAAGATACAGCCGGCGCGATTCGACTCGACGAGCGGGGCTATGAAGTGGTGCGCGAGGCCGCGAAGTCCGTCGATGAAGGTGAAGCACCTGTGCTCGCCCGAGCTCTGCAGTTCGTCGAGGCCAGCCGGCTATAGGGCTGAGCAAGAGGTCGAGAGAACTCATGTCGCTCACGCAGTCTGCGAGAGATGACACGCACGCTGCCGCCGCGCGAACCAGCCGGCCTCAGAGACCCTCTGTTCGCATCTCGCCTCGTACATCTCGTCCAGCGACAAGCGCCGATCACCGACTACTTCGCCTTCGTATACTCGGACCTCCGCCGCTGTGACGAAGGCATCCCGGCGCGGCTTGATCGTCACGTGGAGGGCCAAACGGTTGTTGGGCAGAGAGCAGCACATTTGCCGCATGAGCCGCGGTGCCCCTCTGCGATCCGCACGCATGGCATGGTGCTCTCGCCGCGGCCGACGACGACGCCGCCAATAAGGGCTGATCACGACATTGACGCTCCGCTGGCCAGTTACAGCCCGGACCGATCGCAGGTCAAAGGCCCCGCTCTCGGGCAGTGCCCGTGTGGGGATCGGAACGTGAGTCGGTACTGGTAGGCGGCGACGGTTGGTCCGCCGATGCTCGGACTCCCTTGTCGGGCAACCGACATACGATCGTCCCGTGACTGATGAGCAGTGGTCGGACGACGATCAGGCGTGGTTCGAGTACCACGTGCAGGGCATCAACCATCCGGTCAAATCGCTGAAGCACTCTTCGGCGTCATCCGTGAGGGAACCTACGACCTGGACCGACTGCGTGAGTTCATCACGCCTGAATCGATCGCCACGTGGGGTGACTTCTCGGGCTACACCGAGATCTTCAGATCCATCCCGAATCCCGCGATTGGCGCGTGTCCGAACCCTGCGTCTGGCGCGCCTGACGTGGTCTACGTCAAGGTCATCCCCAACGTGACAGAGCCCGAGGTGATCAGCGGCCCCACGCTCATGGAGGTCGCAGGCGTGTTCACCTTCGTCTATCGGCCCGAGTTGGGTGGGTGGAAGATGCACGCCTTTGGCGACCACGTGCTTCCGGAAGATCTTGTGCGCCCGGCGCCCAGCGAATCTCCGTTGTGACGTAGCCTCGATCCACCGATCCAAGTGGGTCAACTCCCTGGACGATCCAGGCAGTACGCCAACGCCCCTCTCGCGGGCGTTGCCCGAATGGAGACCGGCTTCCGCGCGGCCCGAAGTGGCTGGCGCATTGACTACATCCGCGTCTCAACCGTGACTGAGAAGCTTGAGCGACGACTGGACGCCTGACCGCGGGGGGGGGGCATCATCCCGTCGATATCTGCAGCGAGAAGATTCAGGAGAACGGCAGAGAGTGGGACCGGTCTGACGACCTCCTGAAAGTCTCCGCGACGTCCGCACGGGCCTCTCAGGCGTTTGGGCAACGAGCGGAAGGCGTTGGACATTGCCGCGGTCAATCTACGCTCAGGATCTCGCTGTCGTCACCGGACCACGGTAGGTCCATCCACTGCTTGCCGCGCGTTCGCGTCACGCCTGGCACTAGGGCGACTTCCTCCGCGTCCAACTCCAGGCCGCACACGGGGCATTCGAGTGCAAGCGGCACCAGTTCGATGGCGACTTCGAGGAGTGTCCCATTCTCTTCTCCGTTCTCATCGATGCGTGGGACCTCACTGAAATCGTCGAGTTCGACGATGCCGTAGCCGATGTGAGCGCGGCGACTGCAAGCAGGGCAAGACTTGCTGTCAGTGTGGTCAGGCCCGCCCCCGAACTCGTCCCACTGCCAGGGGCTACGTCCCTCCATGGCTACGTACACGGCTTC
>JAUHVN010000142.1 GCA_030425055.1 Actinomycetes bacterium
TCGACGTGAACCAGCCGTACGACGTGCGCGAGGTGATCGCGCGTCTGGTCGACGGCAGCGGCTTCCACGAGTTCAAGCGCGAGTACGGCGACACCCTGGTCACCGGGTTCGCGCGCCTGCACGGCCACCCGATCGGCATCATCGCCAACAACGGCGTGCTGTTCAGCGAGTCGGCGCAGAAGGGCGCCCACTTCATCGAGCTGTGCGACCAGCGCGGCATCCCGCTGCTGTTCCTGCAGAACATCTCTGGCTTCATGGTGGGTCGCGACGCCGAGGCCGGCGGCATCGCGAAGGACGGCGCCAAGATGGTGACCGCGGTGGCGACGACGCGTGTGCCCAAGCTCACGGTGGTCATCGGCGGGTCGTTCGGCGCGGGCAACTACTCGATGTGCGGCCGCGCCTACTCGCCGCGGTTCCTGTGGACGTGGCCCGCGAGCCGCATCTCGGTGATGGGCGGCCCGCAGGCGGCATCCGTCCTCTCCACCGTCAAGCGCGACCAGCTCGAAGCCCGCGGCGAAGAGTGGTCGGCCGACGAGCAGTCCGCCTTCGAGGCGCCCATCCGTGCGCGCTACGAGGAGCAGGGCAGCCCGTACTACGCCACCGCGCGGCTGTGGGACGACGGCATCCTCGACCCCGCCGATACGCGCGACGCGCTCGGCCTGGCGCTCGACGTCGTCTCGCGCAATCCGCTGCCCGAACCGCGCTTCGGCGTCTTCCGGATGTGATCGCCATGACCTCGACCTCTTCTCCGGCCGTCGGCTTCGACACCGTCCTCGTCGCGAACCGCGGCGAGATCGCGCGTCGCGTCATCCGCACGCTGCGGCTGCTCGGCATCCGCTCGGTCGCCGTCTACAGCGACGCCGATGCGGATGCCCCGCACGTGCGCGAGGCGGATGCCGCGGTGCGGCTCGGGCCTGCCGCGGCATCCGAGTCGTACCTCTCCATCGAGCGCGTGCTCGCGGCCGCGGTCGACAGCGGCGCGCAGGCCGTGCACCCGGGGTACGGGTTCCTGTCCGAGAACGCCGCGTTCGCGCGCGCGTGCGCCGATGCCGGCATCGTCTTCATCGGCCCGGGCGATCGCGCGCTCGAGGTGATGGGCGACAAGATCCGCGCCAAGGAGCACGTCGCGGCGCACGACGTGCCCGTCGTGCCCGGCTTCAGTGCCGCCGGCATGACCGACGAGCAGATCGCGTCGGCGGCGGCGGATGCCGGATACCCGCTGCTGGTCAAGCCGTCCGCCGGCGGCGGCGGCAAGGGCATGCAGGTCGTGCGCGACGCCGCCGAGCTCGCCGATGCGCTTGCGACCGCGCGCCGCGTGGCCCGCGCCGCCTTCGGCGACGACACGCTGCTGCTCGAGCGGCTCATCGAGCGGCCGCGGCACATCGAGGTGCAGGTACTCGCCGACGCCCACGGCGGCGTCATCCACCTCGGCGAGCGCGAGTGCACTCTGCAACGCCGCCACCAGAAGGTGATCGAAGAGGCGCCGTCGCCGGTCATCGACGCGGCGACACGCGAGAGGCTGGGAGCGGCCGCGTGCGCCGCCGCGGCATCCGTCGACTATCGCGGCGCGGGCACCGTCGAGTTCCTCGTCGCCGGCGACCGCCCCGACGAGTTCTTCTTCATCGAGATGAACACGCGCCTGCAGGTGGAGCATCCGGTCACCGAACTCGTGACGGGCGTCGACCTCGTCGAGCAGCAGCTGCGCATCGCCGCGGGCGAGGCGCTCGCGCTCGCGCAGAGCGACATCGTCCTGAACGGCCACGCCATCGAGGCCCGCGTGTACGCCGAGAGCCCCGAGCGCGGCTTCCTGCCGGCGACCGGCGACGTGCTGGTGTGGCGCGGCGCCGCCGGCGTGCGCACGGATGCCGCCGTCGAGAGCGGATCGACCGTGACCGCCGACTACGACCCGATGATCGCGAAGGTCATCGCATTCGGCGACGACCGGTCGCAGGCCATCGAGCGACTGGATGCGGCCCTCGCCGGCACGGTCCTGCTGGGCGTCGAGTCCAACATCGGCTTCCTGCGCACTCTGCTCGCCGATGACGCGGTGCGCGCCGGTGACATGGACACGGGCCTCATCGACCGCATGCCCCCCACCGCGCCCGCTGCGCCTCCCGCCGCCGCGCTCTCGGCAGCGGCCGCGTACGTCGACGCGCACTCCGCGAACCGGCGGAATCCGGGTGGACCGGCACGCGACGCGATGCGGTTCGGCCAGAGTGCGTCGGTTCGCAGCGGCACGCTGTGGCGCGAGCGCAGCGGCTGGCGGATGGGCGCGCCGAGCCGGCCGGTGCGGATCCCGTTCGCGGGCGACGACGGCGTCGTGCGCGAGGTCGCGGTGCCCGAACCCGGCGACGAGGTCGCGGTCGGCGCGGCACGCGCGACCGCACGCGCGATCGGCCGAGCGGCACCCGCGGGTACCGCGGTCGCGCAGGACGCCGACGGCGGGATCTGGGTGCACGCCGAAGGCGCGACCCATCGCCTCGAGCCGCTCACGCGTCGCGCGGCCATGCAGCGGCGCCTCGACGCCCGCGAGAAGGATGCCGCGGCGTCCGACCCCGAGCTGCGCGCGCCGATGCCCGGCGCCGTCGTCGCGGTGCACGTCGCCGACGGCGACGAGGTGTCCACCGGGCAGCGCGTCGTCACGATCGAGGCGATGAAGATGGAGCATCCCGTCGTCGCCGCCCACGCCGGCATCGTGCGACTGGACGTCGCCGTCGGCGACCAGGTGCGTCGCGACCAGCCGCTCGCGCACGTCACCGCCCACGAGACCGACTCCTGACCACCCCGAGGAGACCACATGGACAGCTACCAGCTCACCGACGAGGAGCGCGAGCTCGCGGGCCTCGTGCGCGAGTTCGCCGACGAGGTCGTCGCGCCCCAGGCGTACGAGGCCGACCGCACCAAGACCCTCTCGATGGACGTGGTCGGGCAGATGGGCGAGATGGGGCTGTTCGGCCTGCCGTTCCCCGAGCAGCACGGCGGACAGGGCGGCGACTACTTCGCGCTGTGCCTGGCCATCGAGGCGCTCGCACGCGTCGACCAGTCCATCGCGATCACGCTCGAGGCCGGTGTGAGCCTGGGGGCGATGCCGGTGTTCCGCTTCGGCACCGAAGAGCAGAAGCAGCAGCTTCTGCCCGACCTGCTCGCCGGGCGCGCCCTCGCGGGCTTCGGCCTCACCGAGCCCGAAGCGGGATCGGATGCCGGTGCCACCCGCACCACGGCGCGCCTCGACGGCGACGAGTGGGTCGTCAACGGTGCGAAGCAGTTCATCACCAACTCGGGCACCGACATCACGCGGTTCGTCACGGTCACCGCCGTCACCGGCACCACGGATGCGGGGGGCAAGGAGATCTCGACGATCATCGTCCCCCACGGCACGCCCGGATTCACCGTCGAGCCCGGCTACGACAAGGTCGGCTGGCATGCCTCCGACACGCATCCGCTCACGTTCCAGGACGCGCGGGTGCCCGCGGGGAACCTGCTGGGGGAGCGCGGGCGCGGCTTCGCCAACTTCCTGCACATCCTCGACGAGGGCCGCATCGCGATCGCCGCTCTCGCCACCGGCGCCGCCGAGGGATGCCTCGAAGCCGCCGTCGCCTACGCCGGGCAGCGCATGGTGTTCGGCGAGGCGCTGTCGACCCGCCAGAGCATGCAGTTCCTGCTCGCGCGCATGCAGCAGCGCGTGCACGTCGCCCGTCTCGCGTGGCACCACGCCGCGCGGCTGCGCGACGCCGGCAAGCCGTTCAAGACCGAGGCGGCGATGGCGAAACTCACGGCGAGCGATGCGGCGATGGACAACGCGCGCGACGCGACGCAGGTGTTCGGCGGCAACGGCTTCATGAACGAGTTCCCCGTCGCGCGGCACTACCGCGACTCGAAGATCCTCGAGATCGGCGAGGGCACCAACGAGGTGCAGCTCCTCGTCATCGCGCGCGCCCTCGGGGTAGCGTGAGAGGCGTGTCCGAGATCGTCCAGCGGGGCCTGTACGTCGACGAGCTCGAGGTGGGCGCCCGCTACCTGCATCGGCCAGGGCGCACGGCGACCGAGGCCGACAACGTGCTGTTCTCGTCGATCACGATGAACACGCAGGCGCTGCACCTGGATGCCGCGTACTCGGCCGACCAGCCGTTCGGCCAGCGGCTCATGAACTCGATGTGGACGCTCGCGACGATGGTCGGGGCGTCGGTCTCGCAGATCACGCAGGGCACGCTGGTCGCGCAGCTCGGCCTCACCGACATCGCGTTCCCCGCACCGGTGTTCCACGGCGACACGCTCTACACCGAGACCGAGATCCTCGAGCTGCGGCCCTCGGCGTCGCGCCCCGGGCAGGGCATCGTGACGATGCGCCACACCGGCCGCAACCAGGACGGCACGGTCGTCGCCGTCGCGACCCGAACGGCCCTGATGTGGTACCGCGACCACCATCGGGAGGAGACACCGTGAGCGTGTTCGACCACGGCCCCGCACTGCTGTTCTGCCCCGCCGACCGGCCCGAGCGCTTCGCGAAGGCGCTCGAACGCGCCGATGCGGTGATCCTCGACTTGGAGGACGCGGTGACCCCGGATGCCCGCACCGCTGCGCGCGGCGCGATCATCGAGTCGGAGCTCGATCCGTCGCGCGTCATCGTGCGCGTCAACCCGCCGGGTTCCGCCGACTTCACGGCCGACCTGGCGACGCTGTCGCAGACCGACTACCGCACCGTGATGGTCGCCAAGGCCGAGTCGCCCAAGCGCCTCAAGCGCGTCGACGCGCGGTTCCGTCTCATCGCGCTGTGCGAGACGGCGCGCGGAGTGTCTGAGGCGAACCGCATCGCCGACCTCGACAACGTCATCGCCCTCATGTGGGGCGCGGAAGACCTGGTCGCCTCGATCGGCGGCACGTCGAGTCGCAAGCCGAACGGCCGCTATCGCGACCTCGCGAGGTACGCCCGCTCGCGCGTGCTCGTCGAAGCCGCGGCGCGCGGCAAGCACGCGATCGACGCCGTCCACCTCGACATCGGCGATCTGAAGGGACTGCGCTCCGAGGCTGCGGATGCCGCGGCATCCGGCTTCGCCGCCACCGCGTGCATCCACCCCGACCAGGTCGCGGTGATCCGCGAGGCCTATCGTCCCGACGACAAGACCGCCGCGTGGGCGCGCGCGGTGCTCAGCGCCGCCGAAGGCGAGCGCGGCGTGTTCTCGTTCCAGGGCCGCATGGTCGACGGCCCGGTGCTGCGCCACGCGCGCACCGTCGTGCAGCGCGCAGAGGGCTGAGCGTCGCTACGGAGCCGCCGGCTCGGCGAGGGCGTCCGCCCAGCTGAGCACCTGGAGCCGCTCGCGCTCGACCAGCAAGGACACGATCGAACCGTTCGGCAGCCGCTCGTCGTCGTGGGGGCGCTCCCCACCCGATGCATGACGGATGACCTCGCGGATGAGGGCGCCGTGCGAGACGATCACGATCGGCGCGTCGACGGGCGCGTGGCGCATCCTCGCGTCGCGTACGGCGCAGCGGATGCCGCGGAGCGCGCGGTGACGCACTTCGGGCCACGTCTCGGCACCGGGGATCTCGGCGCTGCGCCAGGGGCCCCACTGCTCGCGGAAGTCGTCGACGTCCATGCCCTCGGCCTGCCCGTAGGCGCGTTCGCGCAGGTCGGGGTAGGCGCCGGCGACGTCGACGGCGAACTCGCGCGCGATGATCAGGGCGGTCTCGCGCGCACGTGACAGGTCGCTGGACGCCACGACCGGGGTGCGATCGTCGAGCATGCCGCGCAGCCTGCCCGCGGCATCCCGCGCCTGGTCACGGCCGTCGTCGTTCAGCGGGATGTCGACCGAGCCCTGGATGCGGCCACCGCGGTTCCAGTCGGTCTCACCGTGTCGTACGAGAAAGAGAGTCGTCACCGTTCCACCGTATGCGAGCGCTCAGCTCGCCCCGCTCAGGGCGGATCCGAGCGCACGCAGCACTTCGCTCGTCCCCGCGTCGATCTTGACCGTCGCCCGCGCATCGGCCCGTGTCGCCCCGCGGTTCACGATGACGATCGGCAGCTTGCGTCGCCGTGCCCGCTCGATGAGCCGGATGCCGGAGTTCACGACCAACGACGAGCCCGCCACCAGCAGCGCCTCGCTGCCGTGCACCAGCTGCTCGGCCTCGCGGAACTTCTCGGCCGGGATGTACTCGCCGAAGAAGACCACGTCGGGCTTCAGCATGCCGGCGCACACGCTGCATACCGGCACCAGGAAGCCTTCCGTCGACTCGGGCAGCACGTCGCCGTCGGGCCCCAGCGGGACGTTCTCGGGCAGCGTGATCCACGGATTGTCGGCTTCGACCCGCTCGGCGAGATCGCGCCGGTCGAACACCTGACCGCACCGGGTGCAGAAGACGCGGCGCATCGTGCCGTGCAGCTCCACCACGCGGCGGCTTCCGGCCCGCACGTGGAGTCCGTCGACGTTCTGGGTGACCACACCGGTGGCGATGCCGCGGTCCTCGAGGTCGGCGAGCGCGCGGTGTCCCGGATTCGGCTCGGCCCCCGCGAACGCCTGCCAGCCGAGGTGGCTGCCGATCCAATAACGGCGACGTGCGGCATCCGACGACAGGAACTGGTCCACGGTCATCGGCGTGCGCACGGGGGCGCCCTTGCCGCGATAGTCGGGGATGCCGGAGTCCGTCGAGACGCCGGCGCCGGTGAGCACCGCGATGCGCCGGCCGGCGAGCGCGTCGATCGCGGCGGCCACGCTCGCCGCGGCCGTCTGATCGGTGTCGGCCGTCATGCTCACCCCGCACCCCCTTACCGGACCGAGTGTAGGCGGCGACGTTTTCGGGCATGTTACGGTCGTGCGCTCTGTCAGAGTGGACAGCGTGATGCACGTCGTCGAGATCCCGGATGCCGCCGACCCGAGGCTGACCGACTACCGCGACCTCACCGACGTGGCGCTGCGTCGCGTCGTCGAGCCCGCGAACGGCCTCTACATCGCCGAGTCGTCGAAGGTGCTCTCACGCGCGCTGGGCGCCGGACACAGCCCCCGATCGGTCGTGACGCAGTCGAAGTGGCTCGACGATGTCGAGGAGCTTCTGGCGGGCGCGCCCGACACGCCGGTGTACGTCGTGTCGGCCGAGACGGCGCAGTCGCTCACCGGCTACGCGGTGCACCGGGGCATCCTCGCGGCCATGCACCGGCCGGCCCTC
>JAUHVN010000143.1 GCA_030425055.1 Actinomycetes bacterium
CGGGCGATATCGGTGAACGACGCGAGGTACATGTCCGTCGCGAAGGGACCGACCGCGGCCAGGAACCCCAGCGCCGCGACCAGCCCGGGGGTGAGCCGGGCGGCCGGGGTCACGCGCCGCGCGAGATCGAGATCATCTCGTCGCGCGGGACGACCTTCACGCGCGCGCGATCGTGCGGCTCGCCCAGGGCGACCTCGTGCTCGTCGAGCCGGTGCCACCCCTCGAGGTCGGTCCACGCCACGCCGCGCTCTTCGAGCAGGCGCGGGATCGCCGCCTCCGACGGGTCGGCGGGCTGCCACCACGACCCCTGATCGTTGATGAGGTGGCGGATGGTCTCCATCGCGTCCGACTTGGTGTGGCCGATGAGGCCGACCGGTCCGCGCTTGATCCAGCCGGTCGCGTACACGCCGGGCACCCGCTCGTTGGAGTCCTTGCG
Source organism: Actinomycetes bacterium (assembly GCA_030425055.1). GTDB lineage: Bacteria > Actinomycetota > Actinomycetes > Actinomycetales > Microbacteriaceae > Microbacterium. The sequence goes on from JAUHVN010000143.1 coordinate 437, forward strand.
CAGCACCTGGCCCTCGCGGTTGGGGATGACGCCGTGGCGCTTGTCGAAGGGCACTCCGGGCAGCGGCGAGCCGAAGTAGCCGACCGCGCGGTACAGCGCCTGGATCTCGAGCTCGCGGATCTCCCCGGTGCCGACGACGCCGCCCTCGCCGTCGGGTCGCGTGCGCTCCCAGCGCAGTCCGCTGACCCGGCCGTCGTCGTCGGTGAGCACTTCGAGGGGACGCGCGTAGAAGTGCAGGTGCAGGCGGCGAGAGGCCTCTCCCCCGGCGTTGTTCACCGAGTCGCGCTTGCGCCACGACTGCAGCACGCGGTCGATCACCATCACCTGCTTGTTGCTCGCGATCGCGGCGCGCGAGCCGTCGTCGTAGTCGAAGTCCTCGTCGTAGACGACCATGTCGACGTCGCGCAGCTCGCCCAGCTCGCGCAGTTCGAGCGGCGTGAACTTCACCTGCGCGGGGCCGCGGCGGCCGAAGACGTGCACGTCGGTGACGCGGCTCGCGCGCAGACCCTCCTCGACGTTCGCGGGGATCTCGGTCGGCATGAGGTCTTCCACGTGCTTGGCGAGCATGCGCGACACGTCGAGCGCGACGTTGCCGTTGCCGATGACGGCGACGGATGCCGCATCGAGCGGCCATTCCCGGGGCACGTCGGGGTGCCCGTCGAACCAGCTGACGAAGTCGGCGGCCCCGTACGACCCCGCGGCGTCGATGCCGGGGATCGCGAGGTTCGCGTCCTGGACGGCGCCGGTGGCGAAGATCACCGCGTTGTAGTGGTGCTTGAGGTCGTCGAGGGTGATGTCCTCGCCGAAGCGCACGTTGCCGAAGATGCGGATGTCGCCGCGGTCGAGCACACCGCGCAGGGCCGTGATGATGCCCTTGATCCGCGGGTGGTCGGGCGCGACGCCGTAGCGCACGAGCCCGTAGGGCGCGGGCAGCTGCTCGAAGAGGTCGATCGACACGTCGAACTTGCGCTCGGCCTTCAGCAGGATGTCGGCCGCATAGATGCCGGCGGGTCCGGCGCCCACGATGGCGAGCCTGAGCTTGGTCATTGGTCCTCCTGCGGGTCCGTCGTGCACGGCCCTGAAGTGTCGTGTGTCAGCTGGAGCGATCGGCGACGGCCTGGGCGAAGCGCGTGAGGGCCTCGCGCACCGCGCCGTCGGGAAGCGGATCGAGCGCGTCGACGGCCTCGCGCGACCACTCGTGGGCCAGGCGAAGGGTCTCGGCGGTCGCATCGTGGTCGCGCAGCAGCGCGAGGTCGGCGTCGAGGATCGCGGGGTCCTCGCCGTCGGCGATGCGGGCCACCCCGTCGTCGATGCGCGCGCGCAGATCGACGGATGCCGCATCCGTCCGCCGCCCGAGCACCAGGTACGGCATGGTCGGCACTCCGGCACGCAGGTCGGTGCCGGGTACCTTGCCGGTCTCGTCGGGGTCGGAGGACAGGTCGATCACGTCGTCGAGCAGCTGGAAGGCGACGCCGGCCTTCTCGCCGAAGACCTGCAGCGGCTGCTCGTAGGCGCTCGGCGCGTTCGAGAAGATGACGCCCGCCTGCGCGGCCGCCGCGATGAGCGACCCGGTCTTGTCGGAGAGCACCTGCAGCGAGAAGTCGACCGGGTCGTCGTCGACGCCGGGGCCGACGGTCTCGTGCATCTGTCCGAGCACGAGCCGCTCGAACGTGTCGGCCTGGAGCCGGATCGCGCGATCGCCGTGGCGCGCCATGATCTGGCTCGCACGCGAGAAAAGCAGGTCGCCGGTGAGGATCGCGATGTTGTTGCCCCACACCGAGTGGGCGCTGGGGACGCCGCGGCGACGGTCGGCGACGTCCATGACGTCGTCGTGGTAGAGCGAACCGAGGTGCGTGAGCTCGAGGGCGGTGGCGACGTCGACGACGCCGTCGATCACGCCGTCGCCCAGCTGCGAGGTCAGCAGCGCCAGCATCGGCCGCACGCGCTTGCCACCCGCTTCGTACAGGTAGCGGCTCGTCGAGTCGGCGAGCGCGTCGGTGACCCGCAGTTCGCGCTGCAGCGAGGCATCCACCCGCTCGAGACCCGCCTCGACCGTCGCGAGCAGCCGCCGCGACCGCGGGCCGGCGAAGATCCGGTCCGTCAGGCCGAGCTTGCCCGCGAGACGCGAGTCGGAAGGCGGCGGAGTCACCCCCACAGCCTACCGGCGGGCGGCGGGCGCGCTCACTCCGGACGGTGAGCGCGGTGCAGCGCGACGATGCCCATCGTCAGGTTGCGGTATGCGACGTCGGTCCAGCCCGCGTCGCGGATCCACGCCGACAGCGTGCGCTGGTCGGGCCAGGCGCGGATCGACTCGTTCAGATAGTCGTACGCGTCGGCGTTCGACGACACCGCCTTGGCCACCACCGGCAGCACACGGTCGTTGTAGAACCGGTAGGCGCCGCCGAACGCCTTCGACGGCGGGTGCGAGAACTCGCACACGACCAGGCGGCCGCCGGGCCGGGTGACGCGCAGCAGCTCGCGCAGCGCTGTGGCCGGATCGTTGACGTTGCGCAGGCCGAACGACATCGTGACGGCGTCGAACTCGGCGTCGTCGAACGGCAGGTCGGTCGCATCCGCCTCGACGAAGGTCAGGTTCGGGATGCCGCGATGACGACGACGCCCCTCGGCGATCATGCCCGGCGAGAAGTCCGCTGCGATCACCGTCGCGCCGCTGCCCGCCAGCGCGACGCTCGACGCGCCGGTGCCGGCGGCGAGGTCGAGGATGCGCTCGCCGCGACGCGGCGCGACGGCCCGCGTGGTGGCGGCGCGCCACAGCTTGTCGTTGCCCATGCTCAGCACGGTGTTGGTGCGGTCGTAGCCGGCGGCGACCTGGTCGAACATGCCGCTGACGCGGCCGGGGTCCTTGCCGAGGTCGGCGCGGTTGGCCTGCTCGCCGAGGTCTGCGAGCACGCGGAGCCAGCCGTCGGCGGTCGGACCGTCGAACGGCGCTTCCGCCGCGCCGACCGCGCGTTCGAGCTCGACCGCGCGCGCCTCGAGCCGCTCGACGATGTCGGCGGGGTAGCCGAAGGCGACGCGATGCTCGTCCCACTCGTCGCGGTCGTCGATGTACAGGCCGCGCTCGGCGTGCTGCACGACGTCGAGGTCCATGTCGATGCCGACAGGCGCTCCGGCATCCGACCACCCGGCATCCCATGCCAGGTCGATGTAGACCGACGTGCGTGCCGGCGGGGCGTTGTGCGTGAAGGCGTACTCGCCGCTCGCGGGCACGAGCGTGACGTTCGGCGCCTGCGCGATCACCTCGCGACCCGGCCGGGCGCTGCGCCAGCCGACCTGCTGGCCGAACCAGTCGCCCCAGCGGTCGCTGCCGAGGTAGACGCACTCGTGCACCCAGTGCGGCGAGCCGTCCCATTTGCGCCAGGTGAACTCGACGCGGGTGCCGGGCGCCGGACGGGACGGAGAGTCGGATGCGGGAACGCCGGGCATGCGACGAGTCTAGGCTTTTCCTCGTGACCTCCTCCGATGCCGCCCGACCCGCGAGGCTGGTCGCCACCACCCGCGAGACCGGTCCGGTCGAGGACCTGCTCGCGTACGCGGACCCATCCGCTCCGCTGGTGTGGCTGCGACGCGGAGACGGGTTCGTCGGGGTCGGCGAGACCCTGCGGATCGACGCCACCCGCGCCGACGGCCCGGTCGCGGCGAGGTGGCGCGACGCGGTCGACGACGCCGTGGTGGACGACCCGGTGGGCCTGCCCGGCACGGGCCTGATCGCCTTCGGGGCCTTCCCGTTCGACCCGCAGTCGACGGTCGGCGGGGCGCTCGTCGTGCCGTCCGTCGTGCTCGGCCGATCCGGCGACCGCTTCTGGACCACGACGATCCACCGCGAAGGCGAGCCCGCTCCGGCTCCGCCCGCGCCCACCGGGTACGGACCGTACTGGGCGGCGACGCTCGGACCGGGCCAACTCGATCCCGAGGGGTACGAGAACGCGGTCCGCGGCGGCCTCGACGCCATCGCCGCCGGTGAGGTGAGCAAGGTCGTGCTCGCGCGCGAGCTGGTGGGCACGATCCCCGCCGGATCCGACCTGCGGCGACTCGCCCGCGCGCTGTCGACGGGCTACCCCGACACGTGGGCCTACGCCGTGGACGGTCTGATCGGCGCGAGCCCCGAGACGCTCATCTCCGTCGCGGACGGCGTCGCGACGGCGCGCGTGCTCGCGGGCACCGCGGCGCGCGGAGCCGACCCCGACGCGGATGCCGCGGCATCCCTCGCCCTCGCGACGAGCGCGAAGGACCTCGACGAGCACCAGTACGCGGTGCAGAGCGTCCTCGCATCGCTGCGGCCCTACGCGGGCGCGCTGTCGGCGAGCGAGCAGCCGTTCACGCTCAAGCTGCCGAACGTGTGGCACCTCGCCACCGACATCGAGGCCGGGCTGGCCGATTCGGCGTCGTCGCTCGACCTCGTCGCGGCCCTGCACCCCACCGCCGCGGTCGCCGGCACGCCGACGGATGCCGCGATCGCCGCGATCCGGCGCCTCGAGCCGTTCGACCGGGGGCGCTACGCCGGCCCGGTGGGCTGGATCGACGCCGGCGGCGACGGCGAGTGGGCCATCGCGCTGCGGTGCGCCCAGATCGGCGCCGGCACCGGCGCCGACACCCTGCCGGTCACGGCGCATGCCGGCGCGGGCATCGTCGCCGGCAGCGACCCAGAGGCCGAGCTGCTCGAGACCCGCGTGAAGTTCCGCCCGATCGTCGACGCGCTCGCGTAGGCGTCAGGTGGCCATGAGCCGCGCGCGCTCGCCCTCGATGTCGTAGTCGGCGACGGGCCACTGCGGATCGATCGCCGCGAACTCGTGCAGCAGCAGCGTCTGCACCGCCAGGCGCGCGTACCACTTGTTGTCTCCCGGCACGACGTACCACGGCGAGCGATCGGTCGAGGTGCGGTCGAACACGGTCTGGAACGCCGACATGTAATGCGGCCACAGCGACCGCTCGTCGACGTCGCTCGGGTTGAACTTCCAGTGCTTGTCGGGCCGGTCGAGCCGCTTCATCAGGCGCGCGCGCTGCTCCTCGTACGAGATGTGGAGCATCACCTTGAGCACGCGCGTGCCCTCTTCGCGCAACCGCTCCTCGAAGTCGTTGATCGCGTCGTAGCGGCGCTCGATCTCGTCGGGTTCGGCGAGCTCGCGCACTTTGACGACGAGCACGTCCTCGTAGTGCGAGCGGTCGAAGACCCCGATCTGCCCTGTCGCCGGCAGGGCCTTCTCGATGCGCCACAGGAAGTCGTGCTTCAGCTCCTCCTCGGTCGGCTTCTTGAAGGCCGTGATCTTCACGCCCTGCGGGTCGACCGAGCCGACGACGTGCCGGATGATGCCGCCCTTGCCGGCGGTGTCCATCGCCTGCAGCACCAGCAGCACCGACGACTGCGTCGCGTCGACGCGACTGCGGGCGAACAGCCGGTCCTGGTACTCGTCGAGCTGCTTCGCCCGCAGCGCCAGATCCTTCTTGCCGCGCTTCTTGCCGTGCTCGTAGCCGGGGGTCGACGAGGGATCGACGTTGGAGAGGATGAACCCGTCACTCACCCGCAGCAGCTGCGTGATGTCGTCCGACCAGATGTCCGCCGCGTCCTTGCTCATCCGCCCATCATGGCGGATCGCACCGCGCAGCAGGGGGTCTCACCGCGAGAGTGGGACTTCGACTATCATTCGCGCGGTCAGCGGCGCCGTGAGCGCCTGGTCGAGCTCGCCGCGCGTCGTCGCGCGCCGGTACTCCCACCCGGTGGCGCGCGCGAGCCCCTCGATGTCGGCGGCGTGCGGCGTGTACAGCACGCGATCCATCGCGGCGTCGCCGGCGACGTCGGCGACCTCGAGTCCGTCGAAGATCGTGCCGCCGCCGTCGTTGCCGACGACGATCTGAATGCGCGGAGCCGCCTCACCCGGAGGCAGCAGCAGGGCGCCCACGTCGTGCAGCAGCGCGAGATCGCCCAGCAGCACGCGGGTGACTCCGCGGGCCCCGGCCGACTCGGCGGCGAGCGCGACGCCGGTCGCCGTCGCGATCGTGCCGTCGATGCCCGCGAGCCCGCGATTCGCGTGGACGGGCACGCGCTTGCCCGGCAGCACCGCGTCGGCGACGCGCACGAGCCGCGACGAGCCGAACATCAGCCGGTCGTGCGGCCACGTCGCCCGCCACACGGCGTCGACGAGGCCCTCGCGGTCGAGCGCAGCCCGGATCACGCCGAGTTCGTCGCGGATCGCCCCGAGGCGCTCGTCGGGCACCGCCGACGACAGCGCATCGGCGTCGGGCGCCGGCGGCGCGAGGTCGACCGCGGCGGCCCGCGAGGCCCGCATCCACGCGGCGAGCCAGTCGCGATCCGCCTCGCCCGCCTCGACCGCGATGAGGTCGACGGGCACGGTCTCGCCGTTGAGGTTGAGCGGCTCCCCCGGCCCCCGCAGCGCGAGCACCTCGACATCGGCGCGCGAGAGCAGCGCGGTCACCTCGCGGCTGAGGGTCGGATGCCCGATGACGACGGCACGCTCGATCCGCCCGCCCAGCTCGGGCCGGCGCAACAGCATGCGATAGGCGTGCACGAGGTGCGGTCCGAACCTCGCGCCGCTGACGATCTCGGCGATGAGGGGCCAGCCCCCGGCGTTCGAGAGCACCTCGGCGTCGGGTCCGGCATCCGCACCGGCGATGACGACCGTGCGGGGTCCGCGCTCGAGCACGGTGGGCAGGTCTCCCGGCTC
>JAUHVN010000144.1 GCA_030425055.1 Actinomycetes bacterium
GTTCGGGATCGAAGGTCTCGTCGTGGGCGATCGCGTCGACGAGGATGCGGTTGCGCATCGTCATCCGCGCCGCTGCATAGGCGATCGCCACCCCTTCCGCGATCGCATCCGCGGTCCGTCCCATCGACCCCATCCTCCTGAAGAGAGGCTAGCCGAGCGCGAGGCTGGGGATGACGGACGGGCGGTGCCGACGGCGTGGGCGACAATCGAAGGACCCCGACGGAAGGACACCCGTGGCAAGGATGCGACGACTCGACCCCCGCGGCGCGACGAGCGTCATCACCGGAGCGGCCAGCGGCATGGGAGCCGAGGTCGCCCGCGAGCTCGAGCGACGCGGCGCACGGCTCGCGCTCGTCGACCGCAATGCCGAGGGCCTCGAGACCCTCGCGGCATCCCTCACCGGCACCGGCCACACCGTGCACGCGGTCGATCTCACCGACGACGCCGCCGTCGCCGCGCTCGCCGCCGACATCGAGGCATCCCACCCCCGCGTGCAGAGCCTGATCACGTGCGCGGGCTCGTCGATGCTCGGCTCGATCGACCAGCTCACGATGGCCGAGATGCGCTGGCTCATGGACGTCAACCTGTGGGGCACCGTGAACATCACGCAGGCGCTGCTGCCCGCGATGCGGCGCGAGAAGGCCGCCCACATCACGCACCTGGTCTCGATCTACGGGCTCGCCGCGCCTGCCGGACGCATCCCCTACGCGATGAGCAAGTTCGCCGTGCGCGGGTTCACCGAGTCGCTGCGGCACGAGCTCGAGGACTCATCGGTCACCGTCGGCGCGGTCTACCCGGCCGGAGTGAAGACCGGCATCATCCTGCACGGGCGCTACGCCGCCGCGCTCGACCCGACGATCGCCCAGCGCGCCGCCGCCGCCCAGGCCGCGATGTACCACACCGAGCCCGCCGACGCCGCGCACCGCATCGTCGAGGCGACCGTCCGGCGCAAGCCCCGCACCATGATCGGCCGCGAAGCGCGCCTCGTCGACGTGCTCGCACGCGTCACGCCGACCCGGTACTGGGTGCCGATGCGCGGCCCGCTGCGCGAGGCGATCGACACGACCACCCCCGCCTCGTGAATTAGCAACCCCGCCCGCTTCGCGCAACCCCCCTGACGCTGCGCGCACGCGCACGTAGCGTCGGAGCGCACCCTGTCGGGAAGGAGCACAACATGGGATTCATGGACGACGCGAAGGAGACCGCCGAGGCCGTCGGCGAGAAGGTCTCGCGCACGTGGGAGGACACCACCGACCGCATCGGCGACAAGGTCGACGAGATGAAGGCGGATGCCGACGTCAAGAAGGCCGAGGCCGAGCGCGACTCGGTCGAGAAGCGCAACGAGATCAAGGAAGAGTTGCGAGACAACTGATCCATCGACCACCCGCGGCCGTTTCGCCGCGGGCCACGCGGAGGGCTCCGGAGCGTACTCGGGGGCCCTCTGTCGCGTCCGGGGTCAGCCGATCGGGCGGATGCTCCACGATGCGGCCGCGGTCGCACCCGGCTCGAGCACGATCAGGCCGGTGTCGAACGGGTAGGACGCGTCGTTGAACGCGTCGGGCGCGCACGTCATCGGCTCGACCGCCATTCCGGCGCGGTGCCCGGGCTTGCCGGGCTTGTCGGAGGTGTGCACCTGCACCCAGGGGCACGCCTCGCCCCACGTGATCGCGACACCTCGGCCGGCGGCATCCGTCACCTTCACCTCGGTGGAGCCGTCGGCGCGGTGCATACCCGTGTACGCGTGGTCGAGCTCGGTGAGGCCGATGTGCTTGCGGGCGCGGAAGTCGAAGCGCTCGGGATCATGCGCGTCGACGTCGACGAGCTCGGTGGGGATGAGCCGATCGGGAGTCACCTCGAGCACGCGATCGGCGGGCAGCTCAAGGTACCAGTCGTCGACGAGCCCCTCCCCCGCGACGAGGTAGGGGTGCGCAGCCGTACCCCACGGCGCAGCCGAAGCGCTGAGATTCTCGGCGACGACCGTCTGCGTGATGCCCTCGGCGTCGAGTTCGAAGGTCGTCGTCACCGCGATGCGCCACGGGTAGCCGGTCTGCGGCTGGATCACCGCGCGCAGCACGACGCGGGCATCCGACGACTCGACGGCCTCGTAGTCGAGCCATCCGGCCAGACCGTGCAGCGCGTGCCCGCGCGCGGGCTCGGTGAGCGGCACCTGCATGTCCTCACCGTCGAAGGTGTACTTGCCGTCGACGACGCGGTTCGGCCACGGCGCGAGCGTCGCGCCTCGGTAGCTCAGCCGCACCTCGTCGGCCTCGTACGGCACGGTGAGGTGACGCCCGTCGGCGGTGAACGAGCGCAGGGATGCCCCGACGCTCGCGACGACTGCTTCGAGCGCGCCCGCGCGCAGGACGTGCTGGGTGCCGGACAGAGGTGTGGCGGACATGCGGAATGCTCCGTTCGCGAGGGTGTGCGGAGCGGTCAGAGCCCCTGGGCCAGTCGATAGTATGCCGCGTTCCAGCGCAGCTCGCGCTGGAATCCGCGGACGGTCGTCGCATCGTCGATCGTGAGCAGCTCGACGCCGGCGATCTCGGCGAAATCGCGGAAGACCTCGATGCCGACGGCCGTGGTCATCACGGTGTGGTGCGCCGCACCGGCGGCCAGCCAGCACGCCGCACTCGTGGTGAAGTCGGGCTGGGGCTTCCAGACCGCGCGGCCGACGGGCAGCTTCGGCAGGTCGGGGGCCTCGACGTTGTCGACGACGTTCGCGACCAGGCGGAAGCGATCGCGCATGTCGCTCATCGCGACGACGAGCGCCGGACCCGGGTCGGCGGTGAAGACCAGCCGCACCGGGTCGGCCTTGCCGCCGATACCCAGCGGATGCACCTCGAGCCGGGGCCGGGCGGTCGTGAGCGACGGGGCGACCTCGAGCATGTGCGCGCCGAGGATCTTCTCGTCGCCCGGCACGAGGTCGTACGTGTAGTCCTCCATGAGACTCGCGCCGCCGGGCAGCCCCGCACCCATGACGTTCGCGATGCGCACCAGGACCGCCGTCTTCCAGTCGCCCTCGGCCCCGAAGCCGTACCCCTCGGCCATGAGCCGCTGCACGGCCAGCCCGGGCAGCTGGGTCAGCGAGCCGAGGTCTTCGAACGTGGTCGTGAACGCGCCGAAGCCGCCCTCTTCGAGGAACGAGCGCAGACCGAGTTCGATCGCGGCCCCGTCGCGCAGCGACTGGTGACGGTCGCCGCCGGGTCGCAGGTCGGTCTGCACGTCGTACAGGTCGACGTATTCCTCGATCAGCGCGTCGACGTCGGCATCCGTCGCCTCGCCGACGGCCTCCGCGAGCTCGTTGACGCCCCACGTGTTGACCTGCACGCCGAAGCGCAGCTCGGCTTCGGTCTTGTCGCCCTCGGTCACCGCGACGTAGCGCATGTTGTCGCCGAACCGCGCGAGCTTGAGAGCGCGGGATGCCGCCCATCCGGCGGCCGCGCGCTGCCAGTCCTCGACCTGCGCGAGTACCGCAGGGTTCGACACGTGCCCGACGACCGTCTTGCGGGCCACGCCGAGGCGGGTCTGGATGTACCCGAACTCGCGGTCGCCGTGCGCGGCCTGGTTCAGGTTCATGAAGTCGAAGTCGATCTCGCCCCACGGAAGCTCGACGTTCGCCTGCGTGTGCAGGTGCAGCAGAGGCGCACGCAGCTCGTCGAGGCCTGCGATCCACATCTTCGCCGGGCTGAAGGTGTGCATCCACGCGATGACGCCGATGACGTCGTCGCGTGCGTTGACGTCGAGGGCGAGGCGGCGGATCGACTCGGAGTCGGTGAGCACCGGCTTCCACACAACGCGCACCGGCAGTCCGGCCAGGCCGGCGGCCACCTGCTGCGACTGCTCGGCCACCTGACGGAGCGTCTCGTCGCCGTACAGCGACTGGCTGCCGGTGACGAACCAGATCTCGTAGCCGTCGAGCGAGGTGGACAGGGGTGTGCGGGTCATTCGTGGTCCTTCGGTCTCAGAGGGCCTCGACGGCGGCGCGCTCGGCGGCGAGGCCGGCGATGTAGCGGTCGAGGTAGGCGGCGTAGTCGGCGACGAGCTCGGGTTCGGGGTCGGCGACGTCGACGGCCGCATCCGCAAAGACGGTGCGGTCGAGGTGGTCGCCGAGCGCCTGCTCCGGCGCGTGCGCGAGATAGGCGGCGAGCACGGCGATGCCCCACGCGCCGCCCTCCGACGCGGTCTCGCCGACGGCGACCGGTGCGTCGAGCGCCGCTGCGAGGAAGCGCTGTGCGACGCCCGCGGTGCGGAAGACGCCGCCGTGCGCGAACATCCGGTCGACCGTCACGCCTTCGGCGGCGAGCACGCGCATCCCGATCGAGAGCGTGCCGAACACGCCGTACACCTGCGCGCGCATGAACGAGCCCAGTGTCAGCACGCTGTCGGGCGAGCGGACGACCATCGGCCGCCCCTCGTCGAGGCCCGCGATCGGCTCTCCGGCCAGGTGGTTGTAGACGAGGACTCCGCCGGCATCCGCGGGGCTCGAGAGCGCCTCGCCCAGGAGCGTCTCGAAGACCGCGTCCTGGTCGAGCGGCGTGCCGGAGGCCGCGGCGAAACGGCCGAACATCGCGGCCCACGTCGCCAGCTCGCTCGCGCCGTTGTTGCAGTGCACCATCGCGACCGGGTCGCCGGCGGGGGTCGTGACGATGTCGAGTTCGTCGTGCGCGGCGGCCAGCGGATGCTCGAGCACGACCATCGCGAAGATGCTCGTCCCGGCACTCACGTTGCCGGTGCGCGGCGCGACGGCGTTCGTGGCGACCATGCCGGTTCCGGCGTCGCCCTCGGGTGGGCAGAGCGGGATGCCCGGCCGAAGGCCGCCGCTCGGGTCGAGCAGGAGTGCACCCTCGGACGTGAGCTCTCCGGCGGGTTCGCCGGCGAGGAGCACCCTGGGCAGCAGGTCGCGCAGCGGGTGCGCGAGCGTGCTGTCGGCCGCGAGGCTGTCGTAGGCGTGCAGCATCCGCTCGTCGTAGTCGCGCGTCGCCGGGTCGATCGGGAACATGCCGGATGCGTCGCCGACGCCGAGCACGCGCCGGCCGGTCAGACGTTCGTGCACGTAGCCGGCGAGGGTCGTGATCGAGCGGATGCGCGGCACGTGCGGTTCCTCGTCGAGGACGGCCTGGTGCAGGTGGGCGATCGACCACCGCAGCGGGATATTGACGGAGAAGAGCGCCGACAGCTCTTCTGCGGCCCGGCCGGTCGTCGTGTTGCGCCACGTGCGGAACGGGACGAGCAGGTCTCCGGTCTCGTCCAAGGCGAGGTAGCCGTGCATCATGGCGGAGACGCCGATCGCTCCGAACGTCTCCGGGCGCACGCCGTGCCGTTCCTCGGCGTCGGCGACGACGGCCGCGAACGCGGACTGCAGACCCGCCCACACGTCGTCGAGCGCGTACGTCCACATGCGGTCCTCGAAGCGGTTCTCCCACGCGTGGCCGCCGACGGCGAGCACTGTCGCCGGGTCGTCGGCGTCGATCAGGCACGCCTTGATGCGGGTCGAGCCGAACTCGATTCCCAATGCGGTGCGTCCCTCGGCGATCGCCTCAGCGCCGGCGGCGGTCACGGGGTGGGCCCGTCGTCGCGGCGGTCGTCGCCGGCCTGACCGTAGACGTTCTGGTAGCGGGCGTAGAGGGCGTCGATCTTGTCCTGCGGGATCGGGATGAGCGGACCCGCCTCGCGTGCGAGGTGCACGGTGCGCGCCGCGTCCTCGCACATGACGGCGGCTTTGACGGCGTCGGCGGCGGTCACCCCGATCGTGAACGGGCCGTGGTTCTGCATGAGCACGGCGCGCGAGCGGTGACCGCGCAGCGTGTCGACGATGCCGCGGCCGATCGAGTCGTCGCCGATGATCGCGAACGGACCGATGGGGATGGGCCCGCCGAACTCGTCGGCCATGCCGGTGATGACGCAGGGGATCTCCTCGCCGCGCGCCGCCCACGCGACCGCGTAGGTGGAGTGCGTGTGCACCACCCCGCCGACCTCGGGCATCTGCCGGTAGACGTACGCGTGCGCCGCGGTGTCGCTCGACGGGCTTCGCTCGCTGCCGGGCGTGCCCGCGACGACGTTCCCGTCGAGGTCGCACAGGATCATGTTCTCCGGCGCGAGGTCGTCGTAACTCACACCGCTCGGCTTGATGACGAACAGATCGGCGCCGGGCACGCGCCCCGACACGTTGCCGCCGGTCCACACGACCAGGCCGTAGCGCACGAGCTCACCGTGCAGGCGTGCGACGTCGGCGCGCACCTGATCGATGGCCGCCTCGACATCGGGGCTGAACTGCGTCACGGGTCCTCCATCGGCGTCACGTGCGGACGACGATGATGTTACCGGTAACAATCGATGGGCACCACCCCCGGGCCTCAGGTCATGCGTTCGGATTGGACGCCTTGCCGTCGAGCCACAGCTCGTTCGTCGGATCCGAATGGGTGCCGCCGCTGCCGACGTGCTTGTCGCTGATATGCGGCCCCTTCGTGATGACGTGCACCATCGCCATCGCGTGCCCCCGGCCCAGGCCGTAGTCCTCGGCGAGCCACGCGACGATGGGCGTCGCCTTCGTCGTCTCGTCGAAACCCTTCTCATGGGCGATCTCGATCAGCTGGCGCGGGGTGAGCCCCGTCTTGGTCTCGACGGCGTCGAGGTAGGCCTGGAACGACATGGACTCTCTTTCTGCGGGGTGGCGGGCGAACGGACGGTCACGCGGCGGGCGGCGCCGACGACGCGCGCACGACGAGGACGGGGTCACGCACGGGCGGATGATCGGCGCCGATCATCTCCGCGACCACGCGACGCGCCTCGCCGTCGAGGTCGAGTCGCACCGTGGTCAGTGCGGGCCGATAGTAGGCGGCATCCGGATTGTCGTCGAAGCCGGTGACGCTGACCGTGCCGGGCACGTCGACGCCGGCCTCGCGCAGGCCCGCGATCAGGCCGAGCGCCATCTGGTCGTTGGCGACCACGACGGCGGTCGGACCGTTCGGCGCAGCGATCGCATCGACGACCTCGCCGGCCAGGGCCGCCCCCGACGCCGCGGTCCAGTCGCCGAGCCACGACGGCCCCGGCGTCACTCCC
>JAUHVN010000145.1 GCA_030425055.1 Actinomycetes bacterium
CCTCGGTTCTGCCGCCGTCGACCCAGGCGACGGTGTGGTCGATGTCGCTGCGGGCGGTGGGTTGGCGGCATCCGGGGAATCGGCAATGTCGGTCGCGCACGGCGAGGAGTCGCCGCATCTTCCGGTTGGGTTGGTATCGGTCGACGGCGAGGACGGCTCCGGAGATCGGGTGAGTGAGGATGCGGTCCCATCCCGGGGCGTGGCGGGTGAGTTCACGGGCGGTGTCGGGGTCGATCGGCCCGTGACCGGCCAGGGTGACCGCGTCGAACGGGTCGTCGACGGGTGAGCCGAGCAGCGTGAGTACCGGGACGGTGACCTGCACGGTCGCGCGGATGGCGGCCAGACCCGTGTCGGTGGAGCCGACGTGCGCGACGGGGTCGGTGGCGAGCAGCAGGTCGGCGACCAGGTCGGCGCGGATCTCGTCGAGCGACCGGCGTGCGGCGACAAGGGTGTCGAGGTTCTCGCGGGCGCGCTCTGCGGCATCCGCCAGCTCGTCCACAGCCGCCGGGCTCGCGTTCGCGTCACTCGCGGCCGCCCGGACGGCGCGTTCGGCCGCCTTGAGCTTCTCGCGGGCGTCGCGGATCGCCTGCGCGTCGGCATCGGTCACGTCAAGCGCCATGCGGGTGAGCCGGTCGTGGATGCCGTGGACGATCACCGCGGGACCGGTCAGCAGCATCTCGGCCATGCCGTCGTCGACGTCGTACACCCGCACGTTGCGGGTGCATGCGGCGGCGGCGTGGCGCTCGCGGATCGTCTCGTCGAGGTACCACTCGGCGCGCCGCTTCGCGATCGGCCGCAGCCGTGAGGCCGACTCGGCCTCGGCATAGCCGAGCACGCTCGCTTCGTAGTCGGCGATCAGCTCGGGCCGGGTGATACGGTCGCCCGCCTCGACGATGATCCGCGCGTGCGCGAGCGAGATCCGACCATCCTGCAACGACGCGAGGGTCTCGGTGAACGAACCCACCAACCGCTCGGCCTCAGCGAGCTGACGCTGCACCGTGCGGTCGGACACCCGCAGCGCCGCCGCCAGTTCGGCCGCGACCGAGCGGCGGGCCAGTTCCGCGTCGGAACGGGTGGGCTCGGCATCCGCCCACTCGTCAGCGATCGTCGCGGCGCCGGCCAGCACCCGCGCTTCGCGCGCCTGCAAAGCGGCCATCTGCCGACGGATCGCGACGACCTCGTCGACCACCGGCGCCAGTCGCGCGGCCGCGATCTCGGCGGGAGCGGTGGCCGTCGTCGTCATGGTTTCATCATGACAGGGGCCTCGGACATTCGTTCGAAGGGCATTCCATCCGCTCGTCAACGGGCGCTGGCCGCCGCCGGCGATCACGGTCGGTCCCGTCAAGTGGGCGGCTCGCCGATGTTCCCTTCCTGATGAATGATCTACGCGTCAGGTGTCGATCATCGCGACTAGCGGGCCGACGCCTTGCGGTCGTGGGCGAGCCACAGCACGCCCAGCGGCGGCAGGACGAGCGTCGACCGCCCCGACTCGTTCGCGAGCACCGAACCGAAGTTCCCGACCCCCGAGCCGCCGTAGTCCGTGGCATCCGTGTTGAGGATCTCGTGCCACACGCCCTTCTCGGGCAGATCGAGTTCGTAGCCGTGCAGCGGCACGCCGGAGAAGTTCGCGATCACCACGACGGTGTTGCCGTGCCAGTCACGTCGCGTCATCGCGATGACGTTCGGGTTCCACGTGGGCGCACCCAGACGCGTGAACGCCCGGCCGTCCGAGTCGCGCGCCCACAGCGCCGACTGCGCGCGGTACACGCCGTTCATGGCCGCGACGAACGTCTGCAGCTGCGCGTGGGAGGGCTGGTCGAGCAGCCACCAGTCGAGGCTGCGCGCCTCGGACCACTCCGACATCTGACCGAACTCCTGGCCCATGAACAGCAGCTGCTTGCCGGGGTGTCCCCACATGTACGCGAGGAACGCGCGCATGTTCGCCAGCTTCTGCCAGTGGTCGCCCGGCATCCGGCCGAAGAGGCTGCCCTTGCCGTGCACGACCTCGTCGTGGCTGATCGGCAGCACGTAGTTCTCGCTGAACGCGTACACGAACGAGAACGACAGCTCGCCCTCGTGGTGCGAGCGGTACATCGGGTCGCGCTTGATGTACTGCAGCGAGTCGTTCATCCAGCCCATGTTCCACTTGAACCCGAAGCCGAGTCCCGCGCGGTCGGTGGGGGCGGTGACGCCGGGGAAGCTCGTCGACTCCTCCGCGATCATCGCGATGCCGGGGTGGTGCTTGTACGCGGTCGCGTTGACCTCCTGCAGGAACCGGATCGCTTCGAGGTTCTCGCGGCCGCCGTGCACGTTGGGAGCCCACTCGCCCTCTTCGCGCGAATAGTCGAGGTACAGCATCGAGGCGACGGCGTCGACGCGCAGCCCGTCGACGTGGAACTCCTCGAACCAGTACAGCGCGTTGGCGACGAGGAAGTTGCGCACCTCGTTGCGGCCGTAGTCGAAGATGTACGTGCCCCAGTCCTTGTGCTCGCCGCGGCGAGGATCGGGATGCTCGTACAGCGCCTCGCCGTCGAACTTGGCGAGCGCGAACTCGTCCTTGGGGAAGTGGCCGGGAACCCAGTCCATGATCACGCCGATGTCGGCCTGGTGCAGCCGGTCGATGAGGTATCTGAGGTCGTCGGGGTGTCCGAAGCGACTCGTCGGCGCGTAGTAGCCGGTCACCTGGTAGCCCCACGACCCGCCGAACGGATGCTCGGCGAGCGGCATGAACTCGACATGCGTGAAGCCCTGGGCGCCGACGTAGTCCACCAGCTGGTCGGCTGCGTCGCGGTAGGAGAGCCCCGGACGCCACGAGCCCAGGTGCAGCTCGTAGACCGACATCGGCTGCGAGACCGGCGTGCTCGCTGCTCGCTGCGTCATCCAGGTGCGATCCGACCAGCTGTACCCCGACTCGGTCACGATCGACGCGGTGGCCGGCGGCACCTCGGCCTCCCGCGCCATCGGGTCCGCCTTGACCACCCATTCGCCGGCCCGGGTGAGCAGCTGGTACTTGTACGTCGTGCCGGCACCGAGGCCGGGCACGAACAGCTCCCACACGCCGCTCGCGCCCATCGAGCGCAGCGCATGCGCTTGCCCGTCCCACTCGTTGAAGTCTCCGATGACGCGCACCGCGCGCGCATTGGGGGCCCACACGGCGAAAGACGTACCCTGCGAGCCGCCGTGCTCGCGCACATGCGAGCCGAGAACGGTCCACAGCTGCTCGTGGCGTCCCTCGGTGATGAGGTGCAGGTCGAGCTCGCCGACCGTCGGCGTGTGGCGGTAGGGGTCGTCGGCGACGTAGTCGGGGGCGTCGTCGTACGTGGTGACGAGCTCGTACGCGCCGGGGTCGCCGCCGCGCGTGCCCTCCCAGATCCCGGAGCGCACGTGTTCGAGCGGAACGCGCGTGCCGTCGGAGAACACGGCGGTGACGCTCTTGGCGAGCGGCCGGCGTGCGCGCACTGTCCACTCCACCGCGCCCTCGCGGTCGGTGCCCTGGTGGATGCCGAGGACGCCGTGCGGGTCGTGGTGGGAACCGGTCGCGACGGTGTCGAGCAGGGTGTCGGACGGATGCGTCATTGCGGCTCCTTGACGTGCAGAATGTGGACGGGCTCGTGGAAGGAGTCCAGGCGGACGAAGTTGTGGTCGGACCAGGTCCACTCGGCGCCGGTCACCAGATCGCGCACCTCGAACGGCGCCCCCGGCTCGACTCCCCACACGCGGGTGTCGAGGTGGACCATGGTCTCGCGCACCGAGTGGGGGTCGACGTTGGCGACCACGATGACGGTGTCGCCGCGTCCCGTCGGCGACAGCGCGGCGTCGAGGTGCTTCGAGTAGACGAGGATGGCGTCGTCGTCGCTCCAATGGATCGAGAGGTTGCGCAGCTGGCGCAGCGCGGGGTGCGCGGCGCGGATCTCGTTGAGCCGGGTGAGGAACGGTGCGAGGGAGTCGCCGCGCTCGATCGCGCCCGCCCAATCGCGCACCTTGTACTCGTACTTCTCGTTGTCGATGTTCTCTTCCGAGCCCGGGCGGGCGACGTTCTCGTACAGCTCGTAGCCGGCGTAGACGCCGAAGGAGCCGCCCGCCGTCGCCGCGAGCGCCGCACGGACGCGGTACGCGGGGCGGCCGCCGAACTGCAGGTACTCGGTGAGGATGTCGGGCGTGTTGACGAAGAGGTTCGGCCGCATGTAGTCGGCGATGTCTCCCGAGATCCAGGTGAGGAACTCCTCGAGCTGCTCCTTGGTGTTGCGCCACGTGAAGTAGGAATAGCTCTGCTGGAAGCCCGCGGCGGCGAGCGACAGCAGCGGAGCCGGGCGGGTGAACGCCTCCGCGAGGAAGACCACCTCGGGGTGCGCGGCGTTCACCGTGCGGATCAGCCACTCCCAGAACTGCAGGGGCTTGGTGTGCGGATTGTCGACGCGGAAGATCTTCACCCCCTGCGAGATCCACAGCATGACGATGCGCAGCACCTCGGCGCGGATGCCCTCGGGGTCGTTGTCGAAGTTGACGGGGTAGATGTCCTGGTACTTCTTCGGCGGATTCTCGGCGTACGCGATCGAGCCGTCGGGCAGGGTCGTGAACCACTCGGGATGCTCGGCGACCCAGGGGTGGTCGGGCGCGGCCTGCAGTGCGAGGTCGAGCGCGACCTCGAGGCCCTCTTCGCGGGCGGCACGGACGAAGGCGCGGAAGTCGGCCATCGAACCGAGATCGGGATGCACCGTGTCGTGGCCGCCTTCGGCCGAGCCGATGGCCCACGGCGAGCCCGGATCCTGGGGGCGCGCGTCGAGCGTGTTGTTGCGACCCTTGCGATTGAGCCGGCCGATCGGGTGGATCGGCGGCAGGTAGAGCACCTGGAATCCCATGTCCGCGACGGCGGGGAGGCGCTTGATCGCGCTGCGGAAGGTGCCCGACCGGATCGTCCCGTCCTTGAGGCGGCGTGCGCCCTCGGATCGCGGGAAGAACTCGTACCACGCGCCCACGCCCGCCCGCTCGCGCTCGACGCGGAGCGTGTGCTCCTCGCCGAGGGTGACGAGCGACATGATCGGGCGATCCGCGAAGCCGCGGGCGATGGCGTCGTCGCGGACGATGTCGAGGGCCGCGGCATCCGGCACCGTCTGATCGCGCAGAGCCTCGGCCGCGCCCTTCAGGCTGCGCTTCTGGGCGACCGGTCGCGAACGCTCGCGCCCGGCCTGGTCGAAGAGCCGGGCTCCCGCCTCGCGCATGAGGGGCGCGTCGACGCCCGCGGCGATCTTGAGATCGGCGGCGTGCTCCCATGTCGCGAAGTCGTCGGCGAAGGTCTCGAACCGGAACGTCCAATCGCCCTCTTCGAGGGGCACGATGAGCGCCTCCCAATGGTCGAATCCGTCGTGCAGCGGGTGCAGACGGTGGAGTGACACGTCGCCCGACGGCGACGTCAGGCGTACGTGCACGCCGATGATGTCGTGGCCCTCGCGGAACGCCGTGACCCGGAAGGGCACGGCTTCGCCGTGGAACGCCTTGGGCCGATAGGCGCCGAAGGGCACGGTCGGTCCCGGCTCCGAGAGCGGGATGCGCGCCGCCGTGGTGTCGCGATCCGGTTGGAACGGATGCGCCTCGCGCACCGGGATCGATGACGCGCTGCGCCATGGACGGGAAGCGGAACGGGACGACGTGATCACGTTTCGAACCTATCGCGCGACAGGAGGCGAAGACAGGCGCCGCGCGCGCCGTCTCACTCCGCGCGGTACAGGTGCATGGTCGTGCCCTCCGCGCGCAGGACGTCGCCGGGCGCGTGGTCGGTCTCGTCCGTGAGGGGCTCCTCGTCCGCGCTGCTCCACAGCCGGATGTACCGGGTGACGCCGTCGATCGAAGGAAGCGTCACGTCGATGGGGCGCTCGTCGCCGTGGACGATGAGCAGGATGCGGTTGGGATCCTCGGTCTCGGGGGTCGACGAGGCGACGTACTGCAGCGTGCGGTGCGTGGGATCGGTCCATCGCTCACCCGACATCGTCTCGCCGCGCTCGTCGTACCACTCCATCTCGGACGCGGAAGGAGTGCGTTCGCCGAGCCGCGCGAAGCGGCGCGGACGCAGCGCGGGGTTCGCCGCCCGCAGCGCGATGAGCCGCCGCGCATGCGCGTACAGCTGCCGCTGACTCGGCGTGTGCTCCCACGACAGCCACGTGAGCGGCGAGTCGTGGCAGTACGCGTTGTTGTTGCCGCGCTGCGTGCGGGCGAACTCGTCGCCGGCGGTCATCATCGGCACGCCGGCTGACAGCAGGAGCGTCCCGAGCAGATTGCGCATCGCACGCCGACGCGTCGCGAGGATGCGCTCGTCGTCTGTCGGCCCCTCGGCGCCGTGGTTGAACGAGCGGTTCGTGTCGGCGCCGTCGCGATTGTGCTCGCCGTTGCCGAGGTTGTGCTTGACGTCGTACGAGACGAGGTCGCGCAGCGTGAAGCCGTCGTGCGCCGTGACGAAGTTCACGCCGGCCAGCGGGCCGCGGTCTTCCGAGAACGTGTTGGACGACCCCGCCAGACGGGTCGCGAACCCGCCGATGCCCACGGGCGACACGCCGGCGCGACGTGCGTAGTCCACGTCGCTCAGCCAGAAGTTGCGTACGCGGTCGCGATAGCGATCGTTCCACTCCAGCCAGCCGTCGCCGAAGTTGCCGGTCTGCCAGCCGCCCATCCCGACGTCCCAGGGCTCCGCGATCTTCTTGACGTCCGACAGTTCGGGATCGTCGATGATCGCGCGCAGCAGCGGATGCTCGGGATCGAAGGTGTGGGCGCCGTCGCGGCCGAGCGTCGCGGCGAGGTCGAACCGGAAGCCGTCGACCTGCACGTCGCGCGCCCAGTACCGCAGCGAGTCGAGCACGAGGCGGGCTGCGGCATCCGTCGTCGTGTCCACGGCGTTGCCGCACCCGGTCACGTCGATGTACGTGCCGTCGGAGGTCTGCCGGTAGTAGGCGCGGTTGTCGAGACCGCGCAGGCTCGACCGTGGGCCGCCGATCTCGGCCTCGGCGGTGTGGTTGTAGACGACGTCGAGGATCACCTCGAGGCCCGCCTC
>JAUHVN010000146.1 GCA_030425055.1 Actinomycetes bacterium
CCGCGCCCGCGAGTACAGCCAGCGCAGCTGCGCCTCGGTGACCTCGCCGAGGCTGCGCACGTTGGCGGGGTCGTCGTGATCGGAGGCGCCGACGACGACGAGCTGCTCGCCGGGCATGCGCCGGAATGCCTCGCGCAGCACCTCGGTGCCCTTGTAGCCGCGCGGTCGGGCGACCGTGAGGAAGAAGCCGTCGTCGAGGCCGTCGACCGCCTCCTGGGGGCCCTGCGCGTCGATCGAGATCGGCGGGTGCACGACCTGGGCCTCGATCCCGTAGACGCGACGGATGCGATCGGCGACCACGCTCGAATTCGCGAGGTACACGTCCGCGCTGAGCGCGGCCGTCGCATCCCACCGCCGCAGGCTGGGGGAGAGCACGGCGAGAGCGCTGCGCACGGCGATCGACGCGCCACGCGTATAGTCCTCGCGCTGGTAGAGCCAGCGGGCGGGATTGTGACAGTAGACGACCTTGTAGGTCCCCTCGGCGACACGCAGCCCGTGCGCCCACCCCGAGGTGCTGCACACCACGGCGTCGGCCTCCACCGGCGGTACGTGCGACCACGCGCGCGCCAGGAACGGCAGGGCCTTGCGGGGGTCGGAGGCGAACGGCCGAAGGAGAGCGGAGTCGATCTCGCGGACGTCGAAGTCCGCAGCGTGCGCGAAGGTCTGGTCGGGGCGGTAGACCGACGTGAGGATCGCGTCCGCGTCGAGCTGACCGGCGAGCTCGAGGGCGACGCGCTCGGCGCCGCCGTGCTGCGTGAGGTAATCGTGCGCGACGACGACACCGTCGTATGCAAAGTGCGCGCTCAAGAGACTCCTCGATGTCTGTTCGGTCGAGATCGGTTCGGGATTCCGTCGGCCGTCATGACCTGCGTCGGCGCACGGTCATTCGTGGGAGTCTACCGCGTTCCCCGCTGAACGACCCCCCTGATTCGCCGATCACCGTGTTCCGGTGCGCGCCTGCTCGATCACGTCGACGATCACCACACCGAGACACGCGCCGGTCAGATTCGCGAGCACGTCGATCGCACTGGGCGTGCGCTGCTCGAGCGCGACGGCCTGCACGAGCTCGATCGCGGTCGATGACGCGAAAGCCAGGAGCACGACGATCGCTCGACTGCGCACGAGCGTCGCGAGGAGCGCACCGAACGGCACGAACAGCAGCACGTTCGCGCCGACCTCGACGACGTCGTAGGTGATCGCGGGGAAGGCGGCCGTCACGGCCGCGAGCAGCGCGTCGGCGCCTTCGTCCACCCGCGCCGGCCACAGCGCGATCAGCGCGAGCGCGCACAGGTACGCGATCAGCGTGAACCGGCGCAGGCCGTGATCAGAGAGTGGCGGCAAGATCCCGCAGCCACGCGGCGAGCTCCGGCCCGAGGTCCTCGCGTTCGAGGGCGAGCGTGACCGTCGACTTCAGATAGTCCAGTCGGTCGCCGGTGTCGTACCGGCGACCCGTGAAGACGACGCCGAGGACCGGACCCGCGATGGTATCGTCACCGGCGAGCACCTGCAGGGCGTCGGTGAGCTGGATCTCGCCGCCCTTGCCCGGTTCCGTCTGCTCGAGCACGCCGAAGATCTCGGGCTTGAGGACGTAGCGCCCGATGACCGCGAGGTTGCTGGGCGCATCCGCCGCCGAAGGCTTCTCGACGAGGAACTTGATGCGGACCACATCGTCATCGTCGGTCGGGTCGACCGCCGCGCAGCCGTACAGGTGGATCGAGTCCGGGTCGACCTCCATGAGCGCGACCACCGACGCCTGCTGCCGGTCGGACACCTCGATCATCCGCGTCAGCAGGGCGTCGCGCGCGTCGATGAGGTCGTCGCCGAGCATCACGGCGAAGCTCTCACGACCGACGTGCTTGCGGGCGCGCAGCACGGCGTGGCCGAGTCCGCGGGGATCACCCTGCCGGACGAAGTGGATGTCGGCCATCGCGCTCGACTGCATGATCCGCTCGAGCTTGGTCAGATCACCCTTGCGATGCAGGGTGTCCTCGAGTTCGGTCACGCGATCGAAGTGGTTCGCGAGCGCGTTCTTGTTGCGACCGATGATCATGAGGATGTCGTCGATGCCCGCGGCCACGGCCTCTTCCACCACGTACTGGATCGCGGGTTTGTCGACGACGGGGAGCATCTCCTTGGGCATCGCCTTCGTCGCGGGCAGGAAGCGGGTTCCGAGGCCGGCGGCGGGGATCACCGCCTTCATCGTTCGTGTCGTCATGGTCAAACGCTAGCGACGTCCGATGTACACCGTGTTTCGAGTCGGCGACGAAGCTGTGCGTTGAGCCGTCGCTAGGCTGTGCGGGTGCGCCTCCGCCTCGACATCGCCTACGACGGCACGCACTTCCGCGGCTGGGCGCGGCAGCCGGGTCTGCGCACGGTGCAGGGCGCGCTCGAGGACGCGCTCGCCCGCATCCTCGGCGGCGAGCCTCGCCTCGTGGTCGCCGGGCGGACGGATGCCGGAGTGCACGCGACCGGTCAGGTCGCCCACCTCGATCTCGATGACGCGCAGCAGACGAGGCTCGCGGCGTCGACGCGCGGGTCGGACACCGCCGTGACGGCGCTCGCGCGACGGGTCGGCGGTGCTCTCGGCGCGTACGCCGACGTCGCGGTCACGGCGACGGCGCTCGCCCCCGAGGGGTTCGACGCCCGGTTCTCGGCCGTGTGGCGCCGCTACGTGTACCGGATCGCCGACCGCCGCTCCGGGTACGACCCGCTGCGTCGCCACGACACGACGACGGTGCGCACCGAGCTGGACGCCGAGGAGATGGATGCCGCCGCGGAGTCGCTGCGCGGCCTGCACGACTTCGCCGCCTACTGCAAGCCGCGCCCCGAGGCGACGACGATCCGCACGCTGCTCGACTTCGGCTGGCGCCGGGACGACGACGGGGTCCTGGTGGCGACCGTGCGGGCGGACGCGTTCTGCCACAGCATGGTGCGCGCCCTGGTCGGTGGATGCGTCGCGGTCGGCGAGGGGCGCCTCGGTGTCACCGACCTCGCCGCGATCCGCGACCGCGGCGCGCGGGTGCCCGAGGTGAAGGTGCTCGCCGCGCGGGGTCTCACCCTCACCGAGGTGGGCTATCCCGCCGACGACCAGCTCGCGGCGCGCGCCGACCAGACCCGGGCGCGGCGCGGCAGCGAACCCGCCGACTGAGCGTCGCGATCGCGCGCCGGTGTCAGGGCGCGCGCAGCGCGGGATCGGGGTCGCGCCAGTGCTGCGCCGACTGCAGCACCCAGAACGCGGCGAACAGCACCAGGGCGATCGCCTCGCCGATCAGCACCGGACGCCCGGCGGCGAAGCGGGCGTCGCCGAGGGCGATCGTGGCGACCAGCACGACCGCGAGGGCGATCGCGAGCACGAGGTACGACGTCCGCATCCAGCGCGGCATGTCGGAGGGGGCCCGCAGCGCCTCGACGAGCGCCGTGATCGCGATGAGGGTGAAGAAGAGCGCCGCGGCGACCGCGTGACCCCACCGCAGCAGCGCCGGGTGCGCGAGCCACCACACCAGACCGACGACGGCCACGACCGCCGCCGCGATCGCGAGCGAGATCGCCCCATCGCGTGCCACTTCACCGCGGGCGACGAGCACCGCGCCGATCGCCACGGCCAGCGCGCCGACGGCGAGGTACACGACGATGCCGTTGTCGACGCCCGGGACGAACGGGGCGGGCACGCACATGCCGCAATCCGCGTCCACCTCGACGGGCACATCGGGCACCGAGCCGGGCACGACCGCCACCGGGATGATCGCGACCAGCGGAGGGAACAGCGCCGCCGCGTCGAGGAGCGCGCGGGAGGGGCCGCGACCCGACAGGGCGAGCAGGCACACGGATGCCGCGATCAGCGCGGCCGTGAACGCGGTGCGCGCGGGGGAGTAGAAGTAGTGGCTGATGCTCGGCAGCACGCCGACGACGGGGATCGCCGCCGCGACCGCGACGAAGATCGTCGGAACGGTCAGCGCCGCCGCGATCCGCAGGTACCGATAGGTCCGCTGCGGCGAAGTCACGGCGCGGGCGGGCACGGATCCACCGTAGCGGCCGGATCGGCCGTGCGCCGTCGCACGCGGCCGCCTAGGCTTGCAGGGGTATGAAGGTCGTCTCCTACAACCTGCGCAAGCATCGGGCCGCGGGCGAGCTCACAGGGCTCGTCGAGCGGTACGCCGTCGACGTCCTGTGCCTGCAGGAGGCCGACACACGCAGCATCCCCGACCAGATCGGTGGACTCCACCTCGCCGACGCGACCAGCCGCAATCGCCTCGGTCTGGCGGTCTACTACCGCGAGAACACCTACCGAGCCGTCGAGGTGCGCTCGATGGGCCTGAAGAAGTCGCTGCACGATCGGGTGCTCAAGCCCGCCGAGGAGCGCATGCTCGCGGTGCGGATGCACGACATCGACGAGAACCGCGACTTCGTCGTGTGCTCGTTCCACGCGGCGCCGCTCACCGCGCTCAATTCGCTGCGCCGGCACCAGATCCGCACCGCGCTGCACGAACTCGGCCAGCTGGGCGAGGGGCTGCCCGTGCTCATGGTGGGCGACTACAACTACCCGGTCTTCAAGGAGAACCTCGGGCAGAAGGTGCGTGAGCAGGGGTACGAGCTCAATCTCAGCGATGCGCGCACCTACACGCGGTACCGGTTCTTCCGGGGTCACTACGATTTCGCGACGTCGGTCGGGTTCGACATCGATCGCGTGCGCACACTGCCGCAGGGACGCAGCGACCACCTGCCGATCCTCGTGACCGCGCGCATCACCGACCCGGTGCCGATCGGGGCGGTCTGACGGTCACAGTCCCGACCAGCGGCCGATCGGCCAGATGATCGCGACCGACTTGCCGACCACGTTGCCGGCCCATCGCCAGCACGACGGCGACACCTCGGCGGCACGGCAGCGATAGGCCGAGTCGGCCGAACCGGTCCGGTTGTCGCCGAGGACGAGGTACGACGCGTCGGGGACGACGACCGGGCCGAAGCAGCGGCCCGAGCGGGGTTCGGAGTCGCAGTCGATCGTGCCCGGGTCGAACGCGAAGTCGTTCGTGACGTACGGCTCGTCGAGCCCGACGCCGTCGACGGTCACCCGCCCCTGCTCGTCGCAGCACTCCGCCGTCTGCCCGGGGCCGGCGATGACGCGCTTGACGAGGGTGTGCGGTCCCGACGGACCGAATCCGGTCACCTCGCCGACCCACCGCAGCGCAGCGCGCAGCGGATCCTCGGAGTCGCCCGACGACAGCCCCCACGAGGCATCCGCGTCGAAGACGATCACATCGCCGGTCGCGGGCTCCGACCCGACGTAGGCGAGCCGGTTGACGAGGATGCGGTCGCCCGGCTGCAGGGTCTGCTCCATCGACCCCGACGGCACCCAGTAGGGCTTGGCGACGAACGAGAGCACCAATCCCGTGACGACGAACGCCGCGGCGAGCTGGAACCAGAAGCTGCCGATGACGCGCCGCCACAGCGGGCGCGGGGCGGGATCGTCGGTGGACAAGATCGCGCGAAGCTCAGGGGCGGCCCATGCCGACGTACCGCCAGCCCGCCGCCCGCCATGCCGAGGCGTCGAGGCAGTTGCGACCGTCGACGACGACGCGACCTCGGACCAGGGTGGCCGCGTGCGCGGGGTCGAGCTCGCGCCGCCATTCGTCCCACTCGGTGACGACGATGACCGCGTCGGCATCGGCGAGCGCGTCGTCCCGCTCCTCCACGTACGTCAGCTGGGGGTGCGCCCGTCGGGCGTTCGCGAGTGCCGCGGGGTCGGTCACCACCACGTCGCCGCCCAGTCCGTGCAGGCGCACGGCGACGTCCAGCGCGGGGGAGTCGCGGATGTCGTCGCTGTGGGGCTTGAACGACGCGCCGAGCACGGTGATCTTCTTGCCGTGCACGGTGCCGCCCAGCGCATCGACGACCAGCTCCACCGCCCGATTGCGACGGCGCAGGTTGATCGCGTCGACCTCTCTCAGGAAGCTGACCGATTCGCCGCGACCGAGCTCCTCTGCGCGGGCCGAGAACGCGCGGATGTCCTTCGGCAGGCATCCGCCGCCGAAGCCGATCCCCGCGCCGAGGAATCGGCGGCCGATGCGGGCGTC
Source organism: Actinomycetes bacterium (assembly GCA_030425055.1). GTDB lineage: Bacteria > Actinomycetota > Actinomycetes > Actinomycetales > Microbacteriaceae > Microbacterium. Next base: position 6,072 of record JAUHVN010000146.1, read on the forward strand.
GTGACCGATGGCGTCGGCGAGCTGCGTGACGTCGGCACCGGTGACCTCGGCGATCTCGGCCATGGCGTTGATGAACGAGATCTTGGTCGCGAGGAACGCGTTCGCGGCGACCTTGACGAGTTCGGCCGTCGCGTAGTCGGTGATCAGGAACGGCGTGTCCTTCGCGATGGCCGTGTGGTAGACCTCGCGGAGGATGCCGGCGGCGCGGGCGCCCTCTTCGGTCGGCCCCCCGTCGGCGCTCGGCACTCCCGCCACGAGCCGGTCGGGGTCGATCGTGTCCTGCACGGCCCAGCCTTCGCGGAGGAACTCGGGGTTCCACACCAGCGTCGCGCCGCGCTCGGCGACGGCGGGGGCGAGGCGGGCGGCCGTGCCGACGGGGACCGTCGACTTGCCGGCGACCAGGTCGCCCGGCGACAGGTGCGGCAGGAGACCGTCGACGGCCGCGTCGACGTAGGTGAGATCGGCGGCGTCACCGCCCTTGAGCTGCGGAGTGCCCACGCCGATGAAGTGCACCGCGGCGCCGTGCGCGGCGGACATGTCGGTGGTGAAGCGGAGCCGGCCGCTGCGGATGCCCTCGGTGAGGATCTCCTGCAGTCCGGGTTCGAAGAACGGTGCCTCACCGGCCGACAGCGAGGCGATCTTCGCCTCGTCGACGTCGATCCCGACGACATCGTGGCCGATCGACGCCATCGCCGCCGCGTGCACGGCCCCCAGGTAGCCGCAGCCGATCACAGACATCCGCATGTGGAGCCCCCTCTCGCTGCGTCAACTCTACGGGTGCGAGCGGGTGGGTCCGCACCGGCCGCGACCTCGGGGATCGCCGCCAGCCCGGTTTGTCCGTGGCATCCCGATGGCGTAGCATAGTCCTTTGGTGCGCGCGGCCCCTGCGCCCGGCACCGCGAACGTGAGCCCTCCACCGGTGAGTTCGATCGCCCTCGGCATCGCAACCGCCCC
>JAUHVN010000147.1 GCA_030425055.1 Actinomycetes bacterium
CGACGGCCTCGAGGATGCCGCGTGCCTGCTCCTCGAGATCGGGGAAGTAGTTGTCCTGCGTGCGCATCAGGCGGCGCAGCGCCACGTTGGCACGACGCGCCTCCTCGGGCGTCGCGGCGCGCTCGTCGCGCAGCCGCTCGATCTCGCTCTGCAGCGCGAGCATCGCCTTGAGCGCGTCGTCGGGCACGGTCTTGCCGATGCGGAAGGGCGCGATCCCGAGCGCCTGGAACGTCTGCCCGCGCATCGCCTTCTCGAGGGCGATCTCCATCGTCGACCGCTCGTCGAGGGGCTCGGTCTCGAGCAGCGCGTCCAGCGTCGATCCGAGGGCGCGCGCGATCGCCTGCAACAGGGTCAGCTTGGGCTCGCGCCGCCCGTTCTCGATCATCGAGAGCTGACTGGGCACGCGCTCGACAGCGGCGGCGAGCTCTTCCAGCGTCATCCCCCGCTCGGTGCGCAGCTGTCGGATGCGACGGCCGATCGTGAGTGCGTCCACCACATCATCGTCGTGTTCTTCTGCGCGCGAATCGCGGGCGATGGTCGTCGTCATGGGCCGATTCTGTCACGAAACGCGAAATATGCGCGAACTTCACACCTGATTTCGTCGGGTGAGGCCCCGAGTTTCACCCCAGAGTGGTCTCACGACCCACCGCTCGACCACTCACAGGAAGACAGCGACATGACACCTGCAACCGCAACCCCGATGCGCACCCGCACTGGTCCGATCTCGGTCCAGACCACCGAGCCGTCGACCGCGGTCGCCGGCCGCATGGGCCCGCGCTACGACGAGATCCTCACGCCCGAGGCCCTCGCGTTCCTGACCGAGCTGCACCACCGCTTCGGCGGCCGCCGCCACGACCGCCTCGCCGACCGGATGCGCCGCCGCTTCGAGATCGGCAACGGCCACGACCCGCGCTTCCGCGACGACACCGCGCACATCCGCGAAGACGACGAGTGGACCGTCGCGGGTGCCGGCCCGGGACTCGAGGACCGCCGCGTCGAGATCACCGGTCCCACCGACCCCAAGATGACCATCAACGCGCTCAACTCGGGTGCGCGGGTGTGGCTGGCCGACCAGGAGGACGCGACGAGCCCCACCTGGACCAACGTGATCGAGGGCCAGCTGTCGCTGCGCGACGCGATCCGCGGCGAGCTCGAGTTCACCAGCGCCGAGGGCAAGCAGTACCGTGTGACCGCCGAGCGCACGCCGACGATCGTGATGCGCCCGCGCGGCTGGCACCTGACCGAGCACCACATCCGCTTCACCGACCGCACCGGTCGCGAGATGGCGGCGTCGGGCTCGCTGGTCGACTTCGGTCTGTACTTCTTCCACAACGCGAAGCAGCTGATCGCGAACGGCCGCGGACCGTACTTCTACATCGCCAAGCTCGAGTCGAGCGAGGAGGCGAAGCTGTGGGACGACGTCTTCACGTTCAGCGAGCAGTACATCGGCATCCCGCACGGCACGATCCGCGCGACGGTGCTGATCGAGACCCTGCCGGCCGCCTTCGAGATGGAGGAGATCCTGTTCGAGCTGCGCGACCACTGCGCGGGCCTGAACGCCGGCCGCTGGGACTACATCTTCTCGATCATCAAGAACTACCGCGGCCGCGGCGCGCGGTTCGTGCTGCCCGACCGCAGCGAGGTGACGATGACGGTGCCGTTCATGCGGGCCTACACCGAGCTGCTCGTGAAGACGTGCCACAAGCGCGGAGCCTTCGCGATCGGCGGCATGAGCGCCTTCATCCCGAACCGTCGTGACCCCGAGGTGACCGCGCGCGCCGTCGAGAAGGTGGCCGCCGACAAGAAGCGCGAGGCCGGCGACGGCTTCGACGGCACGTGGGTGGCGCACCCCGACCTGATCCCCACCGCGATGGCCGAGTTCGACGCCGTGCTGGGCGACAAGCCCAACCAGGTGGACCGTCAGCGCGACGACGTGCACGTGACCGCGGCGCAGCTGCTCGACGTGCACATCGGCCGCCCCGTCACCGCGCAGGGCGTGCACGACAACGTGTCGGTGGGCATCCGCTACATCGAGGCGTGGCTGCGAGGACTGGGCGCCGTGGCGCTGGACAACCTGATGGAGGATGCCGCGACCGCCGAGATCTCGCGCTCGCAGGTGTGGCAGTGGATCCACCAGGACCGCGCCACCGACGACGGCACGCGCATCACGCGCGAGTACATCGAGGAGCTGATCGAGCGGGTGCTCGGCGAAGTCGACCGCCACGACGGCGACCGCTTCGACGACGCGGCCGACCTGTTCCGCGAAGTGGCGTGCGGCGACGAGTTCCCCGCGTTCCTCACGATCCCGGCGTACTCGCGCTACCTGATCGAGACCGACTGACCCTCCCCGGCATCCGTGTCCCGATTTCGGCACTCCACGACCGCGTGGTGCGCCGAGATCGGGACCCGGGCCGCACCTTTCGGGACACGAGACCAGCAGAAAGAGACAGAGACATGACCATCTACCAGGACGACATCGAAGCCATCCGGGCGCTCAAGGAGCAGAACGGCCCGAGCTGGGATGCGATCGACCCCGAGTCGGCCGCCCGCATGCGGGCGCAGAACCGCTTCCGCACGGGACTGGAGATCGCCCAGTACACGGCCGACATCATGCGCCGCGACATGGCCGAGTACGACGCCGACTCGTCGGTCTACACCCAGTCGCTCGGCGTGTGGCACGGCTTCATCGGCCAGCAGAAGCTGATCTCGATCAAGAAGCACCTCAAGAGCACCAACAAGCGCTACCTGTACCTCTCGGGCTGGATGGTCGCGGCGCTGCGCTCCGAGTTCGGGCCGCTGCCCGACCAGTCGATGCACGAGAAGACCTCGGTGCCGGCGCTCATCGAGGAGCTCTACACGTTCCTGCGACAGGCCGACGCCCGCGAGCTCGACCTGCTGTTCACGCAGCTCGACGACGCCCGCGCCGCCGGCGACGACACCGCGGTCGAGTTCATCCAGTCCCAGATCGACAACCACGAGACCCATGTGGTGCCGATCATCGCCGACATCGACGCCGGCTTCGGCAACCCCGAGGCGACGTACCTGCTGGCCAAGAAGATGATCGAGGCGGGCGCGTGCGCCATCCAGATCGAGAACCAGGTGTCGGACGAGAAGCAGTGCGGCCACCAGGACGGCAAGGTCACCGTTCCGCACGAGGACTTCATCGCCAAGCTCAACGCGGTGCGCTACGCGTTCCTCGAGCTCGGCATCGAGAACGGCGTCATCGTGGCCCGCACCGACTCGCTGGGTGCCGGCCTCACCCAGAAGCTGGCGGTCACCCACTCCCCCGGCGACCTCGGCGACCAGTACAACGCGTTCCTCGACGTCGAGGAGATCTCCGAGGCCGAGCTGGGCAACGGTGACGTCGTCATCAAGCGGGACGGCAAGCTGCTGCGCCCGAAGCGCCTCGCGAGCAACCTGTACCAGTTCCGCCCGGGGACGGGTGAGGAGCGCTGCGTGCTCGACTGCATCACGGCGCTGCGCAACGGCGCCGACCTGCTGTGGATCGAGACCGAGAAGCCGCACGTCGAGCAGATCGCCGGCATGGTCGACGCGATCCGCGCCGAGATCCCGAACGCGAAGCTCGTCTACAACAACAGCCCGTCGTTCAACTGGACGCTGAACTTCCGCCAGCAGGCGTACGACCTGCTCGTGGAGCAGGGCGCGGATGTCTCGGCCTACGACCGCAGCGACCTCATGAGCGTCGAGTACGACGACACCGAGCTCGCCCGGCTGGCCGACGAGAAGATCCGCACCTTCCAGCGCGACGGCTCGGCGCGCGCGGGCATCTTCCACCACCTGATCACGCTGCCGACCTACCACACGGCCGCGCTGTCGACCGACAGCCTCGCGAAGGGATACTTCGGCGACGAGGGGATGCTGGCGTACGTGAAGGGCGTGCAGCGCCGCGAGATCCGCGAGGGCATCGCGACGGTGCGGCACCAGAACATGGCCGGCAGCGACATCGGCGACAACCACAAGGAGTACTTCGCCGGCGACGCGGCCCTCAAGGCCGGCGGTCAGCACAACACGATGAACCAGTTCAGCTGAGACGACCTCGACCATCCGGAAACCGCTGAGACTGCATCGGTCGGACGAGACCGCGGGTGACCCCCGCAGTCTCGTCCACCGGATGCGGTCTCAGCGGTTCGGGGGGACCACCTCGTGGTTCGAGCGGAACAGGCGCCCGGGGTCGACCCGCTCGACGACACGGGACAGGCGGTCGGTCTCGTCGCCCCAGATCCGCGTCGGCGGCACGGGACGCTCGGCGAAGTTGAGGTAGTCGGCGTCGCTGCGCCACGGCGCGATCGCCGCGAGCAGGTCGTCGACCGCCGCCTGCACGACGGCACCCGCCTCGCGCGTCGGCGCGACGCCGACCGCGTAGAGCAGGAATGCACCGTCGAGACCCGACACCACACCGCCGTCGGCGCGACCCGGGGCCATCTCGGCGCCCAGATGCCGCAGCTCGGCCGACATGAGCGCCTCACCGCGCGGCGTGCCCGCCACCGCGACGAACGCGTCGAGCGTCTCGGGCGTCACCTCGCGCAGCAGCGCACCGTCGCCGAGTCCGGGAACGGGTCCGGGCGGGTCCATGTGCAGCGCGCGCAGCTCGTCGACCGACGTCGTGCGGAACGTGTCGATCTCGGGCGCGAGCCGGCGAAGGTCGGCCATCAGCGCGTCGGCGACGATCTGCGGCTCCTGCAGCACCGCCTCGACCACGACGAACGAGCGGCCGCGCATCGGCTCGGGGATCTCGGGGAACGGCGGGAACCGCAGCACGCGGCCGACCGACATCACCGAGGCGGGCAGCCCCTCGGTCCACTCGCGCCACGCGTGCATGACATCGGCGGCGCGCTCGATCGGCCAGAACAGCGCACCGGCCTGCACCGTCGAGATCGGATACAGGCGGAACTCCAGCGCAGTGACGACGCCGAACGCGCCGCCGCCGCCGCGCACTGCCCAGAACAGTTCGGGATCGCTGTGCTCGTCGACGCGTCGCAGCTCGCCGTCGGCGGTGACGATCTCGACCGCGGTGACGCTGTTCGACGCGAGACCGTGCGACCGCGCGAGCCAGCTGACGCCGCCGCCCAGCGTGTAGCCCACGACGCCGACGTCGGCCGACGATCCGGCGAGGGCGGCGAGACCGTGCTCGGCGGCGGGCCCGGTGACGTCGAGCCACAGCGCGCCGGCGGCGACACGGGCGCGCTTGGCGACGGGGTCGATCGTCACCTGACGCATGAGGTCGGTGCGCAGCAGCATCGTTCCGGCGAGCGAGCCGAGGGGCGCGGCCTGATGGCCGGTGCCCTGCGGAGCGACCCGCAGCCGATGCGCCGCCGCGAAGCGCACGGCGGTCTGCACATCGGCGACGTCGAGCGGGCGCACGACGAGAGCCGGGCGCTGGTCGACCGAGAGCGTCCACGCGGCGCGCTGGGCGTCCCAGTCGGGGTCGAGCGGGATCGCGACGCGCCCCGAGATCCGCTCTCGCAGCTCGGCGAGCGCGCGACCGCCGAAGGGCGGCACGGTGGTCGGGATGGGTGTGGTCAGGGTGCCGGACATGATGGGCTCCTTTCGTCTGCGGCATACCCACCGTCGTCGGCGCCGACGCGCGTGACCATCCCCGATGCGTGGGCGATCCATCACCCAGGAATCTGGGGGTGACGCCGGGGGCGCTAAGCGGGACAATCGCACCATGCAGGAGTATCGCGCCGAGAGCGCCCGGGCCGGGCTGCACTCCCTGGCGCGCGCCGGCCTCGTGCTCGACGAGTACCTCGACGAGGCGCTCGTGCTCATCCGCCGCGCGGTGCCCGCCGACGCGGCGTGCATCGCCACGGTGGATCCGGCATCCCTCATGCTGAGCGCCTCGCACCGCCACGACCTCGAGAGCTCGGGCGGCTCGGACTTCTTCTACTACGAGTACGCCGTCGGCGAGGACGTGTCGCTGTTCGCCGATCTGGCCCGGCGCCCGTTCGGCGTCGGCATCCTGCACGACGAGACCCACGGCGACCCCGCGCGCAGCACGCGCTTCGAGAACGTCGTCCGGCCGCTGCTGGGTGCCGAGCACGAGCTGCGCGGGGTCGCACGGCGCGGCGACGTGACGTGGGGGGCGCTCGCGCTCTACCGCGTCGCGGGCAGTCCGCCCTTCAACCCGGCCGAGGCCGAGTTCATCCACCGCCTGCAGGAGACCCTCGCCGACGGCCTGCGGGCGGGACTGGCGACGTCGACGGTCGATGCGTCGCGCGGCGAAGCCGGACCCGCGATCGTCGTCTTCGACGCACGTGGTCGCTTGCAGTACGTGACGGATGCCGCACGACGCCGACTCGCCGGATACGACGGCGGCCTCGACGACGACGATCTGTCGACGCCGGTCGCGGCGGTGCTCACCCGGCTGCTGCGCGGCGACGAGTCCTCACCGCGACTGCGCGCGCAGGGGCGCGACGGCGAGTGGTACGTGTTCCAGGCCGCGCGCTTCCGGGACGACGCCGGCGACGTGCAGCAGTACGCGATCACGATCGAGCAGCCCGCCCCGCCCGAGATCGTGCCGCTGCTCATGATGGCGCACGGACTGACCGCGCGCGAGACGCGCATCGTGCAGGCGATGATGCGCGGCGACTCGACGCACGCGATCGCCCAGACCCTGCACCTGTCGCCGTACACGGTGCAGGACCACTTCAAGGCGATCTTCGCGAAGTTCGGGGTCTCGTCGCGGCGCGAGGTCGCATCGCGGCTCTTCTCGACGCTCTACGCCGACGTCGACGAGGCCTGACGTCGACGAGGCCTGACCCCGACGGCCGTCAGTCGGCGGCGGCCGACACCGCCGCACCGTCTGCCGTCGCGGCATCCGTCTGCCCGATCGGGCGTGCCGCGAGCGCGCGATCCCACCTGGCCGCGATCCACACCGCCGCGAGGCCGGGCACCACGACGGCGGCCTCCATGATGAGGGCGTACGCACCGAGCGGCAGGTCGACCGACGCGATCGC
>JAUHVN010000148.1 GCA_030425055.1 Actinomycetes bacterium
GCTCCGCGCATGCGCGATTCGCCGCGGTCGAACGAAACGGTCGGTGGGGGGTGCCGGCCGGCGGACGCGGTGCATACCCGTTCGCGCGGCCGCGCGCAAGCGGCGCTGTGCCTCCCGGGCGGCGCCCGGGCTGCGGGGTAGCGTGTGCCCATGACGTTCAACGATGGCGCGCGGGTGGGGGGCAACACCGCGCGTCGCAGGGGTGCCGGCGCGGCGATCGCCGGCAGCGGGATCGCCGGTGTCGGCGCGCTCGCGGTGCTCCTGTTCAGCCTCTTCACCGGCCAGGACCTCACCGGTCTGCTCGGCGGCGCCCCCGTGAGCGGCGGAACGGGCGGCGGCGAGACCGAGATCGCGCAGTGCGAGACCGGCGCCGACGCCAACGCGCGCGACGACTGCCGGCTCGCCGCCGCATCGCTGAACCTCGACCAGTTCTGGCAGGGTCACGTCGAGGGATACCGGGCGCCGCAGCTGATCATCGTCGACGGTTCGACGCCGACCCGCTGCGGCACGGCGTCGAACGCGACCGGTCCCTTCTACTGCCCGCCCGAAGAGACCGTCTTCGTCGACCCGACGTTCTTCGCGCTGCTGCGCGAGCGCTTCGACGCGACCGCCGGGCCGCTCGCCCAGCTGTACGTGCTGGCGCACGAGTACGGCCACCACGTGCAGTACATCGTCGGCGTCATGGACCGGTACCCGAACGACGGCACGGGTCCCGACAGCAACGGCGTGCGCACCGAACTCCAGGCCGACTGCTTCGCGGGGGCGTGGGTGGCCGACATCACCGAGCAGGTGGACGAGAACGGCGTCCCGTTCATGCAGGAGCCGACACCGCAGCAGATCGCCGACGCGCTGGATGCCGCGGCGACGGTCGGCGACGATCACATCCAGCGCGAGTCCGGGGGCCTGGTGAACCCCGAGAGCTGGACGCACGGGTCGAGCGAGCAGCGGCAGCGCTGGTTCGACGAGGGATACCGCGGCGGAGTGGCCGCGTGCGACACCTTCTCGGTGTCCGGGGGGAATCTATGACACAGCCAGAACATCTCGACGAGATCCTCTATCCGAGGATCAAGCCGTACGACAGGGGCGAGCTGCTCGTCGGAGAGGGCAATCGGGTCTACTACGAGCAGTGCGGCAACCCCGAGGGCAAGCCGGTGGTGTTCCTCCACGGTGGGCCGGGGGCCGGCCTGTCGAAGTGGCACCGCCGCTTCTTCGACCCCGAGCGCTATCGCATCGTGCTGCTCGACCAGCGCGGCTGCGGGCGCAGCATCCCGCACGCCTCCGACCCCGACGCCGACCTGCGCCACAACACGACGTGGCACCTCGTGGCCGACCTCGAGCTGCTGCGCCGCAATCTCGGCATCGAGACGTGGATGGTCTTCGGCGGGTCGTGGGGCAGCGCGCTCGCCCTCGCGTACGCGCAGACCCATCCCGAGGCCGTGTCCGAGATCGTGCTGCGCGGCATCTTCACGCTGCGCCGCCACGAGCTGGAGTGGTTCTACGAAGGCGGGGCCTCGGCGATCTTCCCCGACCTGTGGGAGGACTTCATCGCGCCCATCCCCGTGCTCGAACGCGCGCACCTCATCGAGGCGTACCACCGCCGGCTCGCCGATCCCGACCCGGCGGTGCACGTACCCGCGGCGGTCGCGTGGTCGCGGTGGGAGGCGGCGACCCTCACTCTCGAGCACGACGACGAGCTGGTGGCATCCATGACCGAGCCGAAGGCGGCGACCGCCTTCGCGCGCATCGAGAACCACTACTTCCTGCACGGCGGCTGGTTCCGCGAGGGGCAGCTCATCGGCGGCGTCGACGCGATCCGGCACATCCCGGCGGTCATCGTGCAGGGCCGCTACGACGTGTGCACGCCCATCATGACCGCGTGGGACCTGCACCGCGCGTGGCCCGAGGCCGAGCTGGTCGTGGTGCCGGATGCCTCGCACTCGGCTTCCGAGCCGGGCATCGCCGCCGCACTGCGCGCCGCGACCGACCGCTTCGCGGGCTGAGCTGCGCGCGGTCAGCGGGCGATCCGCTCCGCGGCAACCTCCCCGATCACGATTGCGGGGGCGTTCGTGTGCCCGCGGATGATCGTCGGCATGACGGAGGCGTCGGCGACCCGCAGGCCCGTCACTCCGCGTACGCGCAAATCGGGGTCGACGACGGATCCCTCGTCGGCGCCCATCCGCGCAGTCCCGACCGGGTGGTACAGCGTGTGCGAGTAGCGGCGCAGCGCCAGCTCGATCCGCTCGGCCGCCGTCATGCGCTCGCCGCCGTCGGGCTGCACCCACCCGCCGGTGGTCACCGTGCGCAGCGCGTCGGTGTCGACGAGCCGCTCGCACTCCATGAGGCCCGCACGCATCGTCTCGGCATCGATGCCCTCGGGGTCGGAGAGGTACGCCGGATCGATGAGCGGCTTCTCGGTCGGATCCGCCGACGCCAGACGCACCGTGCCGCGGCTGTGCGGACGCAGCAGGATCGCTCCGACCGTGATGCCCTCGGCCGGCAGCGGCACGAGCCCTTCGCCGACGTACGGCGCCGGCGCGAAGATGATCTCGATGTCGGGCAGCCCTGCCGGCACCCCGGCGCGGTCGGCGACGGGGGTGCGCACGAAGCCGTAGGCCTCGGCGACGTTGCTGGTCAGCATCCCACGGCGCGTGGCGAGGTAGCGGGCGAGCTGCGACGGATGCTCGGCCGTGAAGAGCGTCCCCCCGCGGGCAGCGGGTGCGAGCCCGGCCACGAGGTGGTCCTGCAGGTTCGCGCCGACGCCGGGGGAGTCGACGAGCACCGGCACACCGAGCTCGGCGAGATGCTCTGCGGGCCCGATCCCGCTCAGCATCAGCAGCTGCGGGGTGTTCACCGCACCGCCGGCGAGCACGACCTCGTCGCGAGCGGTGGCGAGTCGCGTCACGCCGTCGATCTCGACGTAGACCCCGGTCGCGCGCGGCACCTCGTCCGAGAAGTCGAAGGTCACGCGCCGCACCAAGGCCGACGTCACGACTCGCAGGTTCGCGCGACGGGCCGCGGGGCGCAGGTACGCGTCGGCGGTCGATGACCGAGCGCCGCGGTGCTGGGTGACGGCCGTCTGCGAGAAGCCCTGCGCGTCGGGCCGGTTCGGCGCGGTGACCTGGTGTCCCCGCTCGCGGGCCGCGGCGAGGAACGCGGCGGTATGGGGTCGCGGGTCGCGCTGCTGCTCGATCGGCTGGGCGCCGTCGGTGCCCTGCGTCGGATCGGACGGCGCCTCGGTGCGTTCGACCCGCCGGAATGCCGGCACCAGGGCATCCCACGACCAGCCCGGGCCCGCGGCATCCGCCCACCCGTCGTAGTCGGCGGCGAAGCCGCGCACCCACATCATGGCGTTGAGCGAGGATGAGCCGCCGAGGGTCTTGCCGCGCGGCCAGAAGACCGTGCGGCCTTCGAGCTCGGGCTGCGGCACGGTGTCGTACCCCCAGTCGTACTCGCCGCGGAAGAGCTTCGAGAACGCGGCCGGCACGTGCAGTTCGAGGGCGCGGTCGGGCCCGCCGGCCTCGAGCAGCAGAACGCGGAGGTTCGGGTCTTCGCTCAGCCGCGCCGCGAGGGCGGCGCCGGCCGAACCTGCGCCGACGACGATGACATCGGCGTCGAGGTCGATCGGTGCGGGGCGGCGGCTCATGACCGCAGCGCCCCGGCGACGATGCGCGACAGCGTGCGCGCGTCGGGCGTGAGGCGGTAGCGGGTGAAGTCCTCACACACCGCGGCGCCGGTGCGCGAGGTGACGAACCACGGCGGCTTGGGCAGCACCGAGAAGCGGCCTCGGCCGGTCAGCGCGCCGGCCGAGCGCGGGAACGGCCGGAACGGTCCCCGCGCGACGGAGCGCTCGGCGCGGTCGAGCAGCAGCGCGTTGTGCACGATGCCGATTCCGCTGCCCGGGTCCTGCAGCGTGTTGCCCGGGTAGGCGCCCCACGTGAGGGTGGGCATCATGAAGACGAAGGCCGTCCACGTGTTGATGGCGATCGCCCCGTAGCGCAGGTCGGCGATCGCGCGCTCGAACCCGTCGCCGAGCGCGGCCTCGGTGTCGGGGTCGATGAGCACGTTGGCGCCGAGCGTGCCGGCGAGCGCGCTGTTCGCGCGGACGACGGCGGCGTCGAGGAACTCCTGCCCGTTGCCCGGGAGGCTGACCACGCCGAGGACGGGAGCGAAGTACTCGGTCTGCTCGAGGGCGCGCGGGTCGGCGTCGCCGTCGATCTCGACGAGCGCGCGCGTGCGGTCGGCGAACCACGTGGCATCCGGATAGTCGGATGCGGCGGCATCCAGCCGCGCCTGCGCGCCGGGGTACCACGGGGTGCGGTGGGGCGCCGACCCGTACGCGTCGCGGAGCGCGTCGAGGAACGCGTCGCGCTGATCCCAATCCGAGCTCACCACCACGACCTGGCCGGCGATGCAGTTGTGGCCGCTGTTCTCGAGCCGCATCGTCGCGATGTTCTCTGCCTGATAGGCGAGGTCGGCGTCGGTCCACCGGCCGGGCACGACGATGATCGGCGAGACGCCGCCGAGCTCGGCGGTGACGGGCTTGCGCACCACGGGGCGGTTCTCGCGGCGGCGCCGCTTCGCCTGCGGTCCTGTGCCCCACACGATGGTGTCGAGCGTCGCGGCGGCGCCCGTGATGTGCACGTGCTCGACGGCCGGATGCTGCGTGAGGTAGGCGCCGACCTCGCCGCCGCCGCTCACGATGCGCACGAGGCCCGGCTCGATCAGCGGAGCCAACACGCGCTCGAAGACCGGCAGCAGGCGGTCGTGGGTCGGATTGACCTTGAGGAGGATCACGCGGTTGTGGGCGAACAGCTCGGTCAGCACGTCGGCGAAGGGGATGGATGCCACGTTGCCGGCGCCGAGCACGAGCCCGATCTCGGCGGGCTCGGTCGGGGTCAGCTGACCGAGTCCGGCCGCCGCACGCAACTCGTCGGCGGTCGCGCCGGGCTCGAACCACACCTCGCCGGTGAAGCCCGACAGCAGCAGACTGTCGGCGACGGTCAGCGGGAAGGTCTGCGCGCGCAGGCGGCCGCCGGGCGCGGGAACGAGGTCGATGCCGTCGAGCGGACTGTGGCCCGCGGCCAGCTTCGCGAGCGTCGCGCGCAGGGCGTCCACCGTGGTGACGGCGTTGTGCGGGCCCTCGAGCCAGACCTCGCCGCGCAGCGGACTGTCGGGTGCGAGACCTGCGATCGCGGCGGCGGTCTCGGCCCACTCCTCGGCGTGAGCGGCCAGGGTCTCGTGCAGGCGCTCGAGCAGCCGCATCCGCTGGGTCAGAGTGAGGTGCGGCCACACGCGGCGCCCGTCGGCCAGTGCGTCGAGAGCGGCGTCGATGCGCTCGCGGTCGGCGTCGGCGACTTCGGGCCCGCTCGCGGCGCGGGCGGGGGATGCCGCGGGGCGCGGCTTCTTCGCGGTCTGGGTGGGGGACACGGCACTCCTTCGGGCCACACCAGCCTACGTCGCCGCGGTGGGACGCGGTGTCACGGTGGCTGCGACTGCGTCATCCCGAAGCCGATGGGATCGCTGCGCGGCGCCACTCTCCTGGTGCGGCGCCACCGGTTTCGAGCGCCGCGCCGGGAAACTGCCGCCGATCAGGCGGCGGCGTCGATGTCGGCACGGCGCAGGCGGTAGCGCGCGAGCGACAGCAGGCTCAGGGCGATGAGGGCCGCCGGGGCGACGCTGAAGCTCACGACGATGCCGACGATCGCGGCATCCGGCTGGCTGACCAGCTCGCCGGCGGTCGAAGACACGTAGCCGGTGACGGTCAGGATGACCGACAGCAACGTCGCGCCGAGCGTAAAACCCACGGTCTCGCCCGCCGTCCACACGCCGCTGAAGGCGCCGGCCTGGCCGGGGCCGCTCACCCGCTCGTCGTGGGTGATGACGTCGGGCAGCATCGCCATCGGCAGCGACTGCATGCCGGCGTACGCGACGCCGGCGATCGCGACCGGACCGTAGATCCAGGCGCCGGGTACCCACAGCACTACGACGATCGACAGCGCCGCGACGGCGAAGACGATGCTCGCGACGGCGAACGTGCGCTCCTTGCCCGCGCGGCGCGCGAACAGGCCCCACAGCGGTGCCGCGAACAGCGCCGGGGCGATGAGAGCGACGAACAGCAGCTCGATCGCGGCCTCGGAGTGCAGCACCCACGTCGCGACGTACTGGGCGCCCGCGAGCATCAGACCGGTCGCGAGCGCCTGCAGCACGAAGGTGGTCAGCAGCGCGCGGAACGGGGCGCTGCGGCGCAGGGCGCGGATGCCGGAGGCGTAGTGCTCGCGGATGCTGACCCGCGTCGGGGCCACCGGCTCGGGTCGCGGCGTCGTCGCGGCCGCGCGACGCGCGACGGTGACGGCCACCAGCATCCCGAGCGCGATCACGACACCGGCGACGATGCCCATCACCAGGTACCCGGTCACCGGGTCGCCGGTGATGCGCCGCAGCGCGGGGCCGCCCGCACCGAACAGCAGGATCGCGCCGGTGAGCACGACCACGCGCCACGCGAGCAGCCGCGTGCGCTCGTCGTAGCTCGGCGTGAGCTCGGCGGGCAGCGCGATGTAGGGAACCTGGAACAGCGAGAACGCGGTCGCGGTGATCGTGAAGGCGAGCAGCACCCAGATCGCGCCGACGATGGGCCCGAGCGCGGGCGGAACCGCGAAGGTGAGGGCGAAGAAAACGGGCAGCGCGAGCGCACCGACGAGCATGAGGCGCCGGCGCGAGCCGTGGCGGGCCAGGTCGCGGTCGGTGAGGGCGCCGATGACCGGGTCGATCACGACGTCCCAGATCTTCGCTGCGGCGATCACCACGCCGGCCGCGAGCGCCGCGACGCCGAGCGAGTCCGTCAGGTAGTAGGCCAGCACGAGGCCGGGCAACGTGGCGAAGCCGCCGGTGCCGAGCGATCCGGCCGCGTACCGGGCGATCACACCGACGGAAAGACGGCGGACGGGGGTC
>JAUHVN010000149.1 GCA_030425055.1 Actinomycetes bacterium
GCGCGACACCGAGACCCCCGCAGAGGCCGTGCTGTCGCAGCCCGGCTTCTGGTCGAACCGGCTGACGCGCTACCTCGCCCGCACGCACCTGGCCGCGGCGATCAGCCTGACGACGATGTTCGTCGGGCTGCAGGCATCCCTCGGCTGGGGCACCCGGTGCCGGGGGCTGGTGCTGATGGGATGCTGGGACGCCGACGCGCTCGGCTGGCGCTTCTGGCTGGGGATCGCCGTCGCGGCGATCGGTCTGCTCGGCGTGGTGTCGGCGGCCGTGCTGGTCTGCACGCTGCCGACGATGCGCATCCAGAGCGAGGACGAGGTCGAGAGCGCCGCACCCAACCGCGCGACCTGGTGGCTGCTGCTCGTGTCGGGGCTGGTCTTCGGCAGCGTCGTGCTGGCGCTCGCGCTCGTGCCGACCGCCGACGTCGGACCGGTGCGGCAGTACGGCGCCGGAATGGCACCGCTGCTGCTGATCGCGGCAGGCACGGTGCTCGTCGTGCTCGGATTCTGGTTCCGCCCCTCGGCGGCGCGCAGTTCGGCGGTGGCGTGGGCGGGGCGGGCACCCGCGGTCTTCATGACGATGTCGCTCGCCGTGTCGGCGGCGGTCAGCTCGCTCGTCGTGGTGTCGGTCGGCGACTTCCTCAACGGCTCGCGCGGGCCGACCGAGCTGATCCGCCAGTCCGAGGCGGTGGCGCCGACCGGCGGGCGGGTGAGCGTCGCGTGGACCGACACCCGCACGGGAGAGACCGGCATCGTCGAGATCGGCGGCCCGCTCGAGGTCGTCCCGAGCATCGAGATCTCGCGGTCGTACGTCGCGATCGGCACGCTCGTGCTCATCGCGCTGCTCGTCGCCCTGATCTGGGTGCTCATCCGCATCTTCGCGGGCCCTCGTTCCCTCGTCGCACGGGCGGATGCCTGGCGCACGGCGCCGACGGCGGTGCCCCAGCCGGACGGCGGCGAGATGCCGCCCTCGCAGCCCGATCACATCATCGTTCCCGAGGGCGGCGTGCTGCCGCCCTCGGCCAAGAGCCTCTTCGGCCGCATCTCGGACAAGCGGCAGTCGGCGGCGCGCCTGCATCTCATGGAGCCCGCGGTGGGCGTGCTCGCGGTGTGGCTGTTCGTCGCTCTGGTGTGCGGCATCGGCTGGACGGTGTGGGCGTTCGCGACGGAGAGCGCGCTGTGGGGCGAGCTCGCCGGCTTCTGGCGCGACGTGGTGATCTCGCTCATCGATGTCGGCATGGTCGTGCTCGCGTGGGTCGGCGTGCTGCTGGTCGTCGCGCTCGCCGCCGGTGCGACCAGCGGCGGCACGCGGCCGCTCGGCATCGTGTGGGACATCGCGTGCTACCTGCCGCGCACCGGGCATCCGTTCGGCCCGCCCTGCTACGCCGAGCGCGCGGTGCCCGAGATCGCGGGGCGCCTGAACCGCTGGCTGCGGCAGGACGAGTCGCGCCGGGCGATCCTGTCCGCCCACAGCATGGGCGGCGTGCTCGCCGTGTCGGCGCTCGGGCTGCTGGCGAGCTCGTCGTCGACGCGGTCGGCGCTGTCGCGCGTCGCGCTGCTGACCTTCGGGGTGCAGCTGCGTCCGTTCTTCGGGCGGATGCTGCCCGAGCTGCTCGGACCCGACGTGCTCGGCACCCACCCGTCGCTGCCGCCGCGCTTCGGCGACCCCGACCCGTGGCAGGCCGACTTCGACGCGCAGCGCGCCTCGGCGGCGCGGCATCCGGCCCCCGCACCCGACGGCGACGGACCGCCGGTCGGGCGCATCGCCGGCACGCTGCTGCCTCGCCTCGTCGACGACCCCGACTCCCCCGCCGTGCGCGTGCGATGGATCAGCCTGTGGCGCCTCACCGACTACCTGGGATTCCCCGCCGTCAGCACCGCGCCGCGCGGCGCCGACTGGGAGAACCGCGTCGATCGGTACGCGAGCGAGCTGGATGCCTCGGGGTACATGGTCGAGGTCGGCACCCACGGCGAGTACTACCGCGTCGCGGAGTACGACGAGTCGGTCGTCCAGCTGCGCGACCGCCTCACCGCCGATCCCGACTGACCGGCGCCGTCACGGGGCGCGGCGCCACGCACCCGACGTCGGCAGGTCTCCGTCGAAGAGCTGCCGCACAGTCACCAGCGTGAAGCCCCGATCGAGCAGGCCGTCGAGGATGCGCGGTGTCGCGACCGCCGTGCTCTCGTGGATGTCGTGCACGAGCACGATCGACCCGGGGCGCGGCGGGTCGACGGCGCGCGCCACCAGCACGTCGGTGGACGGGTGCTGGTAGTCGCTCGTGTCGACGTCCCACAGGATCGCGGCCATGCCGGCGGCGGCGAGGGTCGCGGCGTTGTACTCGCCGTACGGCGGGCGGAACACCCGCACCGGCTGGCCGGAGGCCGCCTCGAGCGCCACGGTCGTGCCGTCGATCTGGGATGCCACCTGCGCGGCGGTCAGGTCGGTCAGGTTCGGATGGTTCCACGTGTGGTTCTCGACCTCGTGGCCCTCGGCCGTCATACGGCGCAGCGTGTCGCGGCCGCCGGCCGCGTACTGACCGAGCGCGAAGAAGGTCGCCACGGCGCCGCGCGCGTTCAGCTCGTCGAGGATGCCCGGTGTGAAGCGCGACGGCCCGTCGTCGTAGGTCAGGGCGACGCACGGCGTCAGCGAGCAGTCGGTCCATCCCGCTCCGACGCGCGGCGGCACCGCGTAGGGACTCGCCCCCGCCTCGAGCAGGCGTGCCCCGAACGGCGACACGAGCCCCGCCGCAGCCGCCGCGGGCACCTCGATCGTGAGCGGCTCGGTCGTCGACAGCACGCCCAGAGCTGCGAGCTCGGGGGCCGAGAACCCGGGGGCGATCGTGAACGCCAGCCCGTCGGCCGTCGGCACCGTGGTCGTCAGGGCGGCGCGGATCGCGTCGAGCTGAGCCTCGTCTCCGGCCGAGGGCGGCGCGAGGCTCAGCGCCCCCGCATCGCGGCGCACCGCGTCGACGATGTCGGCGCTCAGCGTGTCGGCGGCGCCGTCGGCCCACAGCCCGGCGGCGGTCGCCGCCTCCCCGGTCGCGGCATCACCGTAGGTGATCGACGCGGTGTCGGATGCCACCTCCTCGGCCGAACCGCTCACCGCGCGCACCCGCAGACCGAGGAACGTGCCGGCGGCGGCGACCACGTCGCACACGAGCGCCGTGCCCGTCGCGCCCGCCGGGCCGAGCGCGGGGTCGGCCAGCACCTCGGCGGCGGGCAGCTGCGTCGATCCCGCGACGCACAGCCGGTCGGCGAGGCCCGCGCCGCGCGCGAACACCGTCGGCGTGTAGCGGGTGCCGGATGCCTGGGACGCGGCATCCAGCCCGTCGCGCAGCCGATCCTCCACGGCTTGGTTGAACGCGCCGACCCCGGGCAGGAAGAGGGTCCGCGCCTGCACCTCGGCGGCGTCGTCGCGCAGGCGCACCGGGACGACGGATGCCGCCACGTCCGGCGCCGCGGCCAGGTCGAGGGGTGCGGGAGGCGCGATGACGCGGACGTCGGCCGCGACGGGCCACGACGGAGGGACCCAGCCCGGGTCGGCGATGGGCGCGCACGCGGTGAGCGATGCGGCCACGCCGGCCGCGGCGAGCACCGCGATCACGCGGCGACGACCGGCGGTCACGGCTGGATCCCGTCGAGAACCTGCGCGAACGCGGGTCGGTAGGCGGCCGGATCGACGTCTCCGTCGCCGTCGCTCGGGATCAGCTCGGACTGCACGCGAACGACGCCGCCCGGCACCGCGACCCCGGCGACGATATCCCCGTCGGCGAGGTCGGAATGGACCACGGCGAGCCCCGACGCGAGCGTCTCGCTGCGCGGCTCGCCGACGCGGCCGTCGGTCGCGGTCACGACGTCGAGGGGTGTGCCCTCGGTGAGCGTCATCCGCACGCGCAGCACGCCGTCGGGCGACAGCACGACCAGTCCGTCGTCGCTCGCACGGGTGACGAGCCACCCCGCGGGCACGACGACCTGCGCCGACGCCGTCGGCGTCTCGAGCTGCACCGGCTCGTCGCCCTGCGACACGGTGCTCGCGAGGTTCGAGATCGTCGGCGGCACCGCCACGATGACGGCGAGCGCGACGAAGAGTGCGACGAGCACCGCGCCCACGATCGCGAGCACGGTCGACCATCGGTGCGAGGGCGCGAGTCGGTCGCGCGAAGACCCGGACACTCCACGAACCCCCGGTCCACAGCGATCCTGGTGCGGGCGCCGAGGATCGGCGCCGTCCGTCCAGTCTCCTACAGGCCGGGGCCGTGCGTGACGACGACGCGCTCTTTCGAACGCGGTTCGCCGAGCCGGATCAGAGCGACTCGATGACCTCGCGCATCAGGGCGGCCGTCTCGGACGGCGTCTTGCCGACCTTGACGCCCGCGGCCTCGAGAGCTTCCTTCTTGGCCTGCGCGGTGCCCGCCGAGCCCGAGACGATGGCGCCGGCGTGGCCCATGGTCTTGCCCTCGGGAGCGGTGAAGCCGGCGACGTAGCCGACGACCGGCTTCGTCACGTTCGCCTTGATGAATTCGGCGGCGCGCTCTTCGGCGTCGCCGCCGATCTCGCCGATCATGACGATGGCCTTGGTGTCGGGGTCGGCCTCGAACGCCTCGAGCGCGTCGATGTGGGTGGTGCCGATGATCGGGTCACCGCCGATGCCGATCGCGGTCGAGAAGCCGATGTCGCGCAGCTCGAACATCATCTGGTACGTCAGCGTGCCCGACTTCGACACGAGGCCGATCGGACCGGTGCCGGTGATGTTCGCGGGCGTGATGCCCACGAGCGCCTCGTCGGGCGTGATGATGCCGGGGCAGTTCGGCCCGATGATGCGCGTCGCGCCGCCCTTGCTCTTCGCGTACGCCCACGCCTCGGCGGTGTCGCCGACGGGCACGCCCTCGGTGATGACCACGAGCAGCGGGATCTCGGCGTCGATCGCCTCGACCATCGCGGCCTTGGTGAACGCGGCCGGCACGAACGCGATCGACACGTCGGCGCCCGTCTTCTCGATGGCCTCGGCGACGGTTCCGAAGACGGGCAGCTCGACGTCGGCGCCGTCCTTGTCCTTGTGCAGCACCGTGGTGCCCGCCTTGCGGGCGTTCACGCCGCCGACGACCTGGGTGCCCGCCTTGAGCATGAGCGCGGTGTGCTTGGTGCCCTCGCCGCCGGTGATGCCCTGGACGATGACCTTGGAGTCCTTGTTGAGGAAGATCGACATTGTTGGGTGTCCTTTTCGGGAGTCTCGGGGTCAGGCGTTGGCGAGCTCGGCGGCCTTGTCGGCGCCCTCGTCCATGGTCGAGGCCAGGGTGACGAGGGGGTGGTTCGCCTCCTCGAGGATGCGACGGCCCTCCTCGACGCGGTTGCCGTCGATGCGCACGACGAGCGGCTTGGTCGCGGTCGAGCCGAGCTCGGCGAGCGCGCCGACGATGCCCTTGGCGACGGCGTCGCACGCGGTGATGCCGCCGAACACGTTGACGAAGACGCTCTTGACCTGCGGGTCGCCCAGGATGACGTCGAGGCCTGCGGCCATGACCTCGGCCGAGGCGCCGCCGCCGATGTCGAGGAAGTTCGCGGGCTTCACGCCGCCGTGGTTCTCGCCGGCGTAGGCGACGACGTCGAGGGTCGACATGACCAGGCCCGCACCGTTGCCGATGACGCCGACCTCGCCGTCGAGCTTGACGTAGTTGAGGTCGTTCTCCTTGGCCTTCGCCTCGAGCGGGTCGGCCGCGGCCTTGTCCTCGAGCAGCGCGTGCGACGCGTGGCGGAACTCGGCGTTCTCGTCGAGCGAGACCTTGCCGTCGAGCGCGATGATGTCGCCCTCTTCGGTCTTGACGAGCGGGTTGACCTCGACCAGCGTGGCGTCCTCGCCCTTGTAGACGTCGAACAGCTTGACGAACACGTCGGCGACCTTGGGGGCGAGCTCATCGTCGAAGTTCGCGGCTTTCGCGATCTCGAGCGCCTTCTCGGGCGTGATGCCGGTGAGCGGGTCGACCTCGATGCGCGCGAGCGCCTCGGGCTTCTCGACGGCGAGCTGCTCGATCTCCATGCCGCCCTCGACCGAGCACAGGCTCAGGTACGAGCGGTTCGCACGGTCGAGCAGCACCGAGAAGTAGTACTCCTCGGCGATGCGGGCGCCCGCCGCGATCATCACGCGCTTGACGACGTGGCCCTTGATGTCCAGGCCCAGAATGGCCTGCGCGGCCTCGAAGGCCTCGTCGGGGTTCTTAGCGACCTTGACGCCGCCGGCCTTGCCGCGGCCGCCGGTCTTGACCTGCGCCTTGACGACGACGACCCCGCCCAGCTTCTCGGCGGCTGCCCTCGCCTCCTCGGGGGTGTCTGCGATGAGGCCCGGCAGTACCGGCACCTCGTACTTCTCGAACAGATCGCGGGCCTGGTACTCGTAGAGATCCACGTGGAGTCCTTCGCTGGGGCGAACGTGACGGCGCATCGCTGGCGCCGGGGGTTTTCTTGATGTCGAGAGATCGACCGATCCCCCAGCCTACTACCGCCGCGTGTCGTGTTCCGGCGCCGGCCGCACGGCAGGTGGTCGGCGCCGTCGACTCGGCAATAGTCTGAGGCCGACGACGAAGGGGATGCCGGTGACCATCGATGCGCCCGTGACCGAGACCGAGCCCACCACGCCGTGGTGGTCGCTGACGCCGACCGACGCGGTGGGCGAAGCGGACAGCGACGCCGAGCAGGGGCTGTCGGCGGCGGAGGCCGCGCAGCGCCTGCAGCGCTACGGGCCCAACGCCCTCAAGAGCGCCCCGCCGCCGAGCTGGCTGAAGATCGCGCTCGGTCAGCTGCTCGAGCTCATGACGCTCATGCTCATCGCTGTCGCGGTCGTGTCGCTGCTGATCGGGCAGGTCACGACGGCGATCGTGGTCGCGATCCTCGTCGCCTTCAACGTGCTGCAGGGCACGCGACAGGAGCTCAAGGCGCGGCGCAGCGTCGACGCCCTC
>JAUHVN010000150.1 GCA_030425055.1 Actinomycetes bacterium
GGAGAGCAGTCGCGCGACGTCGTCGCCGGTGCGCACGCCGCCGCCGACGGTGAGCGGGATGAAGACCTTCTCGGCGGTGCGGCGGACGACCTCGTACGTCGTCGCACGCTCGTCGACCGTGGCCGTGACATCGAGGAAGGTGAGCTCATCGGCCCCCTGCCGGAAGTACTCCTCGGCGAGCTCGACAGGGTCGCCCATGTCGCGCAGGTTCTCGAAGTTGACACCCTTGACCACGCGCCCCGCCGCGACGTCGAGGCACGGGATCACCCGGCACACGAGCGCCATCAGAGCCTCGCCGCGTGGATCTCGGTCACGAGGATCGCGCGGGCGCCGATCGCGTACAGCGCGTCCATGACCTGGTTGACGCCCTTGCGCGGGATCATGACGCGCACAGCCACCCACTCGGGGTCGCGAAGGGGCGAGATGGTGGGCGACTCGATGCCCGGTGCGACGGCGACGGCTTCGTCCACGAGCGCCGTGGGCAGGTCGTAGTCGATGAGCACGTAGCGGCGTGCGACCATGACGCCGCGCAGCCGGCGCAGCAGCGTCTCGGTGCCCGCCGCGTCGGAGGGCCCCGCGACCAGCACCGCCTCGGACTCCAGGAGCACCGGCCCGAACACCTCGAGCCCCGCCTGACGGAGGGTCGTGCCGGTCGACACGACGTCGGCGACGGCGTCGGCGACCCCGAGGCGCACCGCCGACTCCACCGCGCCGTCGAGCGGTACGAGGTCGACGGCGACGCCGTGCTCGTCGAGGAAGGAGTCGACCAGTCCCGGATAGGCGGTCGCGACGCGGAGGCCTGCGAGGTCGGGCAGCTCCGAGAAAGCACCGGGCGGACCGGCGAAGCGGAACGTCGAGTCGCCGAAGCCGAGCGACTCGATCTCGCGCGCACCGGGCATCCGTGCGTCGCGCAGCAGGTCGCGACCCGTGATGCCGACATCGAGCGCGCCCGAGCCGACGTACGTGGCGATGTCCTTGGGCCGCAGGTAGAAGAACTCGACATCGTTCGCCGGGTCGATGACGTGGAGGTCCTTGGGGTCTCGACGGCCGGTATAGCCGGCTTCCTGCAGCATCTCGGCGGCGGTTTCAGACAGCATGCCCTTGTTGGGCACGGCGATTCTCAGCATCGGTGAGGCTTTCGTCGGGGTGGGATGTCGGCGGGGCGGCTCACAGATGTCGGTACACGTCGTCGAGCGTGAGCCCCTTCGCGAGCATGAGCACCTGCAGGTGGTAGAGCAGCTGCGAGATCTCCTCGGCCGCGGCATCCGTCGACTCGTACTCGGCCGCCATCCAGACCTCGGCCGCCTCTTCGACGATCTTCTTGCCGATCGCGTGCACGCCGGCATCGAGCTGGGCCACCGTGCCCGATCCCTCGGGTCGCTCGGCCGCTTTCGCGGCGAGCTCGGCGAACAGGCCGTCGAACGTCTTCACCCTGCCAGGGTAGCGAACGCGAGGGGTCGTCGGCCGCGCGTCAGCGGGCGTGGGCGTGCCGTGACGCCTCGGCGCGCAGCCGCGCGATCGCCGCCGACGGGTCGTCGCTGCCGAAGACGGCCGACCCCGCGACGAATGTGTCGGCGCCGGCCTCGGCCGCATGCTCGATCGTGCTCTCCGAGATGCCGCCGTCGACCTGGAGCCACACCGCCGATCCGCGTGCGCGGGCGTGACGCGACAGATCGCGCAGCTTGTGCATCGTGCCGTGCATGAACGACTGCCCGCCGAAGCCGGGCTCGACGGTCATCACCAGGATCTGGTCGAACTCGTCGACGACGTCCAGCAGCGGCGTGACCGGTGTGTCGGGCTTGATCGCCACACCGGCGCGCGCGCCGATCGACCGCAGTCGGCGCGCGAGCGCGACGGCGTCGCCCGCGGCCTCGAGGTGGAAGGTGACGGATGCCGCACCGAGCTCGGCGTATTCGGGCGCCCACCGATCGGGATCGTCGATCATCAGGTGCACATCGAGCGGCACCGGGCTCACGTCCTGGATCCGGCCGACCATCTGCGGGCCGAACGTGAGGTTCGGCACGAAGTGGTTGTCCATGACGTCGACGTGCACGAAGTCGGCCGTCGCGATGCGGGCGAGCTCGGCCTGCATGTTGACGAAGTCGGCGGCCAGGATGCTGGGGTTGATTCGGATTCCGCGGTGTCCCTCGGCCTCGTGTGCGCTCACGGCTCCATCCTGGCATCCGCCGTCATCGTCGGCGCAGGAGCGACACCGACATGGCATCGGTGTTGTGGCGATGCGGCCACAGCTGGGCGCGCCCCGACCCGTCCGTCTGGGGCAGAAGTCCGGGATCGTTCTCGCACACCTTGCTGATCGCGTCGCGCGCCGAGAGCTCCTCGATCGCGGCGCCCCACTCGCGGTGGATGTCGGCGACGACCGTCGCGGTCTCGGCGAGGTGGGGCGAGCACGTGACGTAGGCGACGATGCCGCCCGGCCGCAGCGCCCCGACGGCGGCGGTGAGCAGCTCGCGCTGCAGCTGCGTGAGGGTGGGGACGTCGGCGGGCGACTTGCGCCAACGCGCCTCCGGGCGGCGGCGCAGCGCGCCCAGGCCCGTACAGGGCGCGTCTACGAGGATGCGGTCGTACGTGTCGGGAGACTCGGCCGCGCGCGTGCGGCCGTCGAGCTCGGAGACCGGCACGCGACCGGGCACGGCCCGCAGTGCCTGGCGGACGAGACCTGCGCGCGCGGGGACGATCTCGTTCGCCTCGAGCCGCGCACCGCCGAGCCGTGCTTCGGCCGCCAGCAGGGCCGTCTTGCCGCCCGGCCCGGCGCACAGGTCGAGCCAGCGCTCGCCCTCGCGGATCGGCTCGACGCGGCTGAGTGCGAGCGCCGCGAGCTGCGACCCCTCGTCCTGCACACGGCGGCGGCCCGCCGATCCGCTCACGAGCTGTTCGGGGTCGCCCGAGGCGAGCCGGAAGGCGATCGGCGAGTACGGGGTGCGCCGCGCGCGCTCCGGGATCTCGGCGAGTCCGGGCAGCGCCGCCATCGTCACACGGGGCGAGGCGTTGTCGGCGGCGAGGAGGGCTTCGAGCTCACCCGCGCGCCCCTCGGCGGCGAGGGCGCGACGGAACGCGCGCACCACCCACACGGGATGCGAGGTCACCAGGCCGATGCGCTCGTCGTCGGAGCGCGCGGTCTCGGCGACGTGCGACAGCCAGTCCCCCGGTGTGTCTCGCGAGACCCGGCGCAGCACCGCGTTCGCGAATCCGCCGGCGCCGCGCCCGCCCGCGCGCCGTGCCAGCTCGACCGACTCGTTCACCGCGGCGTGCGAGGCGACGCGGGTGGAGAGCAGCTGGTGCACGCCGAGGCGCATCGCGTCGAGCACGGCGGGATCGATGTCGCTGACCGGTCGGTCGGAGGCCAGCGAGATGATGGCGTCGTACGTGCCCTGCCTGCGCAGCGTGCCGTACGTGAGCTCGGTCGCCAGCGCCGCATCGGCGGTGTCGAGCCCGGCGCGGCGGATCGCGGTGGGCAGCAGGAGGTTGGCGTAGGCGTCCGACTCGTGCACCGCGCGCACGGTCTCATAGGCGACGCGCCGCGATCCCGTCGCGCCGCTCACGTGCCGACCGCCACGCTCGGGGTGCGCTGACCGCGCCACCAGTCGGCAGCCGCCATGGGCGCCTTCCCCGCAGGCTGCACGCGCAGCAGTTCGACGGCGCCGTCCGAGGCACCCGCCAGCACGGTCGCTCCGTCGGCCGCGATCAGGCCGGTTCCGGGGGAAGGGCGATCGGATGCGACGGCGGCGAGCACCTTGAAGCGGGCGCCCTCGATCGTCGTGAAGGCGCCGGGCTCGGGGGTGACGCCCCGGATGCGGGACAGCACGGCAGAACGCGGATCTTCCCAGCGGATGCGGCCGTCCTCGGCGGTGAGCTTCGGCGCGAGCGTCACCGCGCCCGTCTGCGGAATCGGTGTCGCCGTGCCCGCCGCGATCGCGTCGACGACGTCGCTCAGCACGTCGGCGCCCACCAACGCGAGCTCATCCAGCAGATCGCCCGCCGTCGCGCCCGGACGCACCGCGACGGCGCGACGGGCGAACACGTCGCCCGCATCGAGCTCGGCGACCAGCTGGAACACGCTCACGCCGGTCTCGGTGTCGCCGGCGATGAGCGCGTGCTGCACGGGCGCGGCTCCGCGCCAGCGCGGCAGCAGCGAGAAGTGGAGGTTGATCCAGCCGTGCCGAGGGGTCGACAGCAGCGGCTCGCGCACGAGACCCCCGTAGGCGACGATGACGCCGAGGTCGGCGTCGAGGGCCGTCACACGTGCCGTCGCCTCGTCGTCGAACCGGTTCACCCGGATGCTCTCGATCCCGGCCTCCTCCGCAGCGGAGGCCACCGGCGACGGCGTGAGGACGCGCTTGCGGCCCAGCGGGGCGTCGCGGCGCGTGACGACGGCCGCGACGTCGTGCTCGGAGGCGAGCAGACGCCGCAACGACGGCACGGCCGGCTCGGGCGTGCCGGCGAAGACGAGGCGCATGGGCTTCCTCACAGCTCGAGATCGGGTAGGTCGACGCGGACTCTGAGTGTATTGCGACCCGGACCGCCGCCGCGGGGGCGCCGGGAGTTCAGCGCATCCGACACGAGTGCCGACCGCAGCGCGGCGGTCACCGCGCTGCCCGACGCGTAGTCGAATCGCACCAGCGCGCGGGCGTCGTCGTTCTCGCCCACCGGGCCGAGCACGGCGTCGACGTCGAGCGTCGGCACCGCCTCGCGCACCGCCGTCACCGCGGCATCCACGCGCCGACGCGGGCCCTCGACGGCGGCCACGCGCACCGTCGGCGGCATCCGGAGCGGTGCGCGGTCGGCGAGCTCGCTCGCGGCGTAGGCCGGCTGCGTCCACGTCGCGAGTGCGCGGGCCACGCCGCCGGCGACGCCGACGAGGTGCACCGGTGCGCCCGGTGCCGCCAGCGCGGCCGCGTTCGACCACCAGCGCAGGCACGCCTCACCGACGCGCAGGTCGTCGGCCTGCAGCATCCGGTCGCCGTCGAGCAGCACGACGGCGCGGTAGCCGCCCTGCGCGATCGGCTCGGCGCCGCGCGTGGCGACGACGAGGGCGGGGGCGGCGTCGACGTGGGTCACGGGGTGATCGCCGTCGGCGACGATGACGCGGATGTCGGGGAACGCGCGGCCGAGCTCGTCGGCCGTACGCTCGCTGCCAGACGAGGCCATACGCACCTGCGTCGAGCTGCAGTGCGGGCACGCCCAGCCGCGTGCCGAGCGTCCGCACCAGCCGCACACGGGGGTCGCGCCGGGACGAGCGGCGCGCAGCGGGCCACCGCAGTGGGCGCAGCGCGCGGGTCGTCGGCAGTCGGCGCACACCAGCGACGGGGCGTAGCCGGGCCGCGCGACCTGCACGAGGACGGGGCCGTCGGCCACGGCCGTGCGTGCGGCCTGGAACGCGGACGAGGGCACGCGCGAGCCTCGCCCTTCGCCTTCGCGCGTCGCGCTGAGCACGACGCGCGGACTCGCCAGGCGCACCGGCGACACCTCGCCGAGCCAGCCCACCGACACCAGACGCTGCACGTCGGTCGTGCGGGTGTGTCCCGCGAACACGAGCGCGCCGCCCTCCAGCTCGTGGCGCAGGAGCGCGGCGTCGCGCGCGTGGACGCCCGGGCTGAGGGGCTCGCGAAGCAGCGGGTCGCCGTCGTCCCACACAGCGACGAGGCCGGAGTGCGCGACGGGCGCGTACACCGCCGACCGGTTGCCCACGACGATCGCCGGTGCGTCCTCGAGCGTGCGCAGGAAGGTCGCGTAGCGCTCTGGTCCGCTGCGCCGTGCATCGTCGCGCACGACGCTGTCCGCCGGTACGCGGCCGTCGAGCGCCGCGAGCACCTGGCTCGCATCGCGGTGGTCGGGCACCGCGATGATGCTGCTGCGCCCGCGCGCGAGCTGGCGCGTGGCGGCAGCGGCCAGCAGCAGCGCCCACGCGCCGACGGTGCGGCCCTCAGCCGTCTCGTCGGGCACGGCGGGGGCGGACAGCGCGAGCCTCTCCCCCGCGTCGATGCGCGCAGCGAGATCGACGAATGCGGCCAGGCGGGCATCGGCCCACGCCGCGGCATCCTCCGCGACGACCGGGAGCGCCGCGCGCTCGGCGGCGAGCCACGCCTTCTCGGCGCGCACCATCCTCTTGGGGATCGCGAGCCGCAGGATGTCGGATGCCGAGCCCGCCGCGCGGTCGGCGGCACGGCGCGCCAGCGCGTACAGCGCCGGTGTGAGCACCGGCACCGGCGAGACCACCGAATCGAGCTCGGACAGCGCACGGTCGGAGGCCGAGGCATCCGTCACTTCGACGAGGTAGCCGTCGATGATGCGCCCGGCGCTGCGCAGCGGGACGCGCACCCGAACTCCCGGGCGGGCCTCGTCGGCGGACTCTGCCGGGATCGCGTAGTCGAAGAGCCGGTCGAGCTGCGGCAGGGGCGAGTCGACGAGCACGCGTGCGACGCGCCCTCCGCTCATGTCACAGACCGGCGGCGGCCCGCAGCGCCTCGGCGCGGTCGGTGCGCTCCCACGTGAACTCGGGCAGTTCGCGGCCGAAGTGGCCGTAGGCGGCCGTCTTCGCGTAGATCGGACGCAGCAGATCGAGCGCGTCGATGATCGCCTGCGGCCGCAGGTCGAAGACCTCGCGGATCGCGCCGGCGATCGTGTCGTCGGACACCCGGCCGGTGCCGAACGTCTCGACGTAGAGCCCGACGGGTGCCGCGCGGCCGATCGCGTAGGCGACCTGCACCTCGAGGCGCTCGGCGAGTCCGGCGGCGACGGCGTTCTTCGCGACCCAGCGCATGGCGTACGCAGCCGACCGGTCGACCTTCGACGGGTCCTTGCCGCTGAACGCGCCGCCGCCGTGGCGGGCCGCCCCGCCGTAGGTGTCGATGATGATCTTGCGGCCGGTGAGCCCCGCGTCGCCCTTCGGGCCGCCGATCACG
>JAUHVN010000151.1 GCA_030425055.1 Actinomycetes bacterium
CGTCGGCGGGGCGACGGCGACGGGCACCCACGGATCGGGCGACCGCAACGGGGTGCTGACGACCGCGGTGCGCGCGCTGCGGTTCGTCGACGCCGCGGGAGAGCTGCGCGAGGTGCGTCGCGGCGAGCCCGACTTCGCGGCGCTCGCGGTGGGGCTCGGCGCGTTCGGGATCGTCGTCGAGGTAGACCTCGACATCGAGCCGAGCTACCTCGTGCGGCAGGACGTGTACGGCGACCTGCAGTGGGACGCGCTGCTCGGCGACCTCGACGCGGTCACGCCAGCGGGCTACAGCGTGTCGGTCTTCACGCGCTGGGAGCCCGATGCCGTCGGCGACGTCTGGGTCAAGCGGCGCGTCGAGGCCGACGAGCGCGTGCCCGATGCCCTGCTCGGCGCGCGGCGGATCGAGGCATCCGCCTTCGAAGAGGTGCTCGGCGAGAACCGCACCGTGCTCGGCGAGCCGGGGCCCTGGATGCTGCGCCTGCCGCACTTCCGGCTCGACGCCCAGCCGTCGTTCGGCCAGGAGATCCAAACCGAGTACTTCGTGCCGCGCGAGCACGGGGCCGACGCGCTGCGCGCCGTGCGGGAACTGGGGGATCGCATCCGTCCTCACCTCATCGTGACGGAGGTGCGCACGGCCGCCACCGACGAGCTGTGGCTGTCGCCGGCGTATCAGCGCGACAGCGTCATCATCCACTTCACCTGGTACGACCACCGCGACGAGGTATGGGCGCTGCTGCCCGACATCGAGTCCGCAATCGCGCCGTTCGCCGCACGGCCGCACTGGGGCAAGGTGCACCGCTTCGACGCTGAGCGGATCGCCACGGTGCACCCTCGGTTGGCCGACGCTCGCGCCGTCTACGAGCGGCTCGACCCCGACGGCCGCTTCGTCAACGACCACCTCGTGCGCGTCGGAGTGCGCGAGCCGCGGTGACCGCGCGTCGGCTCAGCGTCGCGGCGCGGTCGGTTCCGAACTCCTGAAGATCGCGGGGTCCTCGGCCGCAGGCCGCCGTTTCGAGCCGTTCCGCGCAGAATCGCAGGAGTTCGGCACGGCCGTCGACCCGGTCGGGGCGCCCACCGGCTCGGCGAGCTGCGCGGGCAGGCGGATCGGGGTCGTGGTCGCCACCTGCTCGCTGAACTGCTCGGGCTCGGGGTCGATCACCGTCAGCGGCCGCGTCTCGTCGATCGTCAGACGGAAGCGGCGCTGCTCGTGGCGGTGCAGGCGCCCCGACACGATCAGCCACGTCGCACCGATGCCGAACGCGACCAGTGCGGCGCCGGCACCGAGCAGGATCGCGACCCGCGGGCCGAACTCGGCGGCGACCCAGCCGACGATGGGCGCCCCGATGGGCGTGCCGCCCATGAGGATCGCCATGTACAGCGCGAGCACGCGGCCGCGCAGCGCCGGATCGGTCGTAGTCTGCACATATCCGTTCGCGGTCGTGAGCATCGTCACGACAGCGAAGCCGGTAAACATGAGTGTTGCGGCATACAGCCAGTACGAGGGCATGAAGGACGAGACCCCGGCCGCGGCGGCGAAGAGCAGCGTGCCGCCGATGACGACCCGGATGCGGGCGCGATCGCGGCGCGCGGCCATCAGGGCTCCGGCGAGCGAGCCGATCGCGAGGATGCTGCTCAGCAGCCCGTAGCCGTCCGCGTCCTGCCCGAACTCGAGAGCCATCGTGGAGGCGAAGATCGGGAAGTTCATGCCGAACGCGCCGACCAGGAACACCATCGCGAACGTCACCATCAGGTCGGGACGACCGGCGACGTACCGGAAGCCGTCGGCCAGGCGTGCGGCGCCCGGCGCCTTGACGCGCGGGATCAGCTCGTGCGGGCGGATGAGCGCCAGAGCGCCGATCATCGCGAGGAACGTCACGGCGTTGACGACGAATACCCAGCCGGTGCCGACCGCGACGATCACGAGTCCGCCGACGGCGGGTCCGATCATGCGCGCCCCGTTGAATGACGCGGCGTTGAGCGCGACCGCGTTCGACGCGTTCTCTCGTGTGACGAGGTCGGAGACGAACGCCTGCCGCGCGGGGTTGTCGAAGGCTGCGGCGAAGCCGAGCGCGAGCGCGAACGCGTACATGAGCGGAAGGGTCATCACGCCGGCGAACAGCAGCGCGCCGATCGCGAGGCCGAGCACGAGCAGCGTGCCCTGCGTGACCATGAGCAGCTTTCTGCGGTCGAAGCGGTCGGCCACCCACCCGGTCACGCTCACCAGCAGCAGCGGCGGTGCGAACTGCAGCGCCATGGTGATGCCCATCGCGCCGGCATCGTTGTCGGTGAGCTCGGTGAGGACGACCCAGCTGATGGCGGTCGCCTGCATCCACGCCCCGATGTTCGAGACGAGGGCCCCGATGAACCAGACGCGGTAGTTGAAGACGCTGAACGAGCGGAACATCGCGCTCACTTGGCGGCCAGCTCCGCCATGATGCGGGCGGCCCGCGCAAGGGCGTCGCGGTCGTCGTCGCTGAGCTCAGCGAGTGCGTGCTCGACCCACGCGTCGCGGCGGCGGACCGTCTCTTCCACGACGGCGCGGCCGTCGCCGGTGAGATCGACGTTTACCTTGCGGCGGTCGTCGTCGTCGGGGCTGCGCTGCACCCAGCCCGATTCTTCGAGGCAGTTGACGGTGCGGTTCATCGACGGCGCGGACACGCGCTCGCGTTCGGCGAGCTCGCCGAGGGTGTGCGGGCCGTGGACCTTGAGGGCGGCGAGCACCGCGAACTGTCCGTCGCTCATCGCGTCGACGGCCCGCTCCGCCCGCAGGCGACGTGCGAGGCGGAAGGTCGCCATGCGAAGGTCGGATGCCGCCGCGGACAGGGAGTCGGGATGCTGGTCTGCGGGAAGGCTCATGAGGATCTTTAGCATAGCTCATTAGCCATGCTAAGCAAACTCGTCGCGGTGCGCTTCCGCGCCTCCTCACGAGGATGCCGGAGGAGTGGCATCCTCTCGTGTCGGGCGTTCGCGGGAGGAGCGGCCGAGCGAAATCGTCGCAACCAGGCCGAGACCGAGGAAGCCCGCTGCGGTGAACGCCGCGAGCCGGGTGCCGTCCGAGAACGCCTCCTTCGCGTCTTGGGCGGCGTCGGCCGTCTGCGGATTCTGTTCGAGACCGGCGATCGCGGCTCCCGCGCTGTCGACGACAGCCGACACCACCTGGTCGCGCTGATCCGCGGGCACGCCCCGGTCGTCGAGCTTCGCGCCCAGGATGCCGGCGGTGCTGGTGAACAGGATGGTGCCGAGCACCGCGATCCCGAGCGCGGATCCGACCTGGCGCGACGTCGACTGCGTGCCCGACCCCTGGCCGGACAGCTCGACGGGAACGTCCTCGAGGATCACGCCGGTGAGCTGCGCCGTCGCCAGACCCACTCCGAAGCCGTAGACCGCGAGGGCGGGGATCAGCCATCCCCACGCCGCATCCGGCCCGATCACGAGCCCCACCCACACGATTCCGATGATCTCCGCCACGATTCCCGCGCGCACGACGACGACTGCCCGCACGCGTCCGCTGAGTCCGCCGGCGACGCCGCTGGCCAGGAAAGAGCCGCCCGCGAGCGCGAGCAGGATCAGTCCGGTCTGCAGCGCGTCGAAGCCGAGCACGAACTGCAGCCACAGCGGCAGCGACAGGATGAGCCCGAACTCGCCCAGCGACACAACGAGTGCGGCCACATTGCCGTTGGTGAACGAGCCGATGCGGAACAGCGAGGGCTCGATGAGCGTGCCGTGACCCATACGGCTGCGTCGCAGCTCCCACCACACGAACGTCGCGGCCGCGAGCGCCGCCACGGCGAACGCGATCGGAACGGGGGAGAGCTGCCACGGCCAGCTGGACGCGCCGACCTCGAGCGGTTCCGCCGTGGTCCACCATCCCAGCGTGCGTCCCTCGATCAGCCCGAAGACGAGCGATCCGAACAGCACGACAGACAGGACGGCCCCGACGAGGTCGATGCCCCGGCGTTGCGCCTCCCTCGATTCGCCGACCGTGAGCAGCACGCCGATCACGATCGCTATCCCGAGCGGGATGTTGATCCCGAACGCCCACCGCCACGAGAACTCGGTGGTCAGCCACCCTCCCAGAAGTGGGCCGACCGCGGCCATGCCACCGATGGTCGATCCCCACACGGCGAACGCGATCCCGCGCTCCCGGCCACGGAACGTCGCGTTGATCAGCGAGAGCGTGGTGGGCAGCATCATGGCGCCGCCGACGCCCTGGACGAGGCGGGCCAGGATCAGCAGCTCGGCGCTGGGCGCGAGGGCGGCGAGCACCGAGGATCCGGCGAAGACGACGACCCCGATCACGAGCATCCGTCGTCTGCCCCACCGGTCGGCGAGGCTGCCGAACAGCAGGAGCAGGGCCGCGAAGACGAGGGTGTACGCCTCCTGCACCCACTGGACCTCGGTGGAAGTGAGGTTGAGGTCGTCGACGATCGCCGGGATCGCGACGTTCACGATGGTCGAGTCGACGATGATGAGCGAGACCGCGACGCTGATGAAGACCAGCCCGATCCATCGGCGCGAAGCCATGTCCTTCATGGATCGCTAGCTTATCTAGCGAAATCTGTTTTCGCGAGGGTGTGATCGGCGACCCCTAGACTCGGCCCATGCCCGAGTTCATCGACGCACACGGCATCGCGATCACGTACGATCGCCACCCCGCCGAGACCCCCCGCGCCGTCGTCCAGCTGCTGCACGGCGTCGGAGAGCACGCCGGCCGCTACACCGCCCTCATCGACGCGCTCGTCGCCGGCGGCTACACCGTGTACGCCGACGACCACCGCGGTCACGGCCGCACCGGCATGGCCCAGCACGGCGGCGATGCGTCCCAGCTCGGGAGGCTCGGACCGGGAGGCCACCGTGCGGCGGTCGCCGCGGTGTGGCAGTTCACGCAGCTCATCCGCGACGAGAATCCCGACCTGCCGCTCGTGCTGCTCGGCCACTCATGGGGTTCGTTCCTCGCGCAGACGCTCGTGAACCACCATCCCGAGGTGTACGACGCCGTCGTGCTGAGCGGCTCGGCGCTGCGGTGGCCCGGCTCGCTGAACTCCGGCGATCTCAATGCGAAGTGGAAGGGCCCCGACGCGATGGGCGTGGAGTGGCTCGCGTCAGATCACGCGGTCGGCCGAGCGTTCCTCGACGACCCGCTCTCGACCGAGGTCCCGATGCAGAAGCTGTTCGGCCCGGTCGACACGGTGCGCGCCGCACTCGGCAAGCCGCGGCGGAACCTCGGCCACGACATCCCCGTGCTGCTGATGGTGGGGCGCGACGACCCCCTCGCCGGACCCCGCAGCGTGCACCGGCTCGCCGACGCCTACCGCACACGGTCGGGCCTGACCGACGTCACGACGCTCGTCTATCCCGACGTGCGGCATGAGATCTTCAACGACGTCAGTCAGGCCGCGGTCCGCGCCGACCTGCTGGCCTGGCTCGACACCCGGTTCGCCGCCCGCGGCTGACGCAGGGGGTTGACGCGGGTCGGGCGCATCGGCCAGTCTGGCTCCGATGCCACACGTGGGAGCGCTCCCACGAGAAGGCATCGCGCACCGCTCGACGATGAGCGGGCGCTGGTCGACGAGGACCGAGGAGAACCGCATGCCATCCACCCCCCGACGCCGGGCGCTCGCGCTCGGCACCGCCGCGGTCCTCGCGGCGGCCATCGCCGCACCGCTCGGTGCGAACGCCGCCGGCGCCGCCGAGAGCGGACTGCCCGGCACCGAGCTGTACGTCAACCCCTTCAGCACGACCCTCGAAGCGGCGCAGGGCCTCAGCGGCCAGGCGCGCGACGATGCCCAGCTGCTGGGCAGCATCCCGTCCGCCGAGTGGTTCACGAAGGGCACCCCCGCCGAGGTGGAGGCCGAGGCGCGGGCCTACGTGGATGCCGCGACCTCCGCCGGGCAGATGCCGGTGCTGGTCGCCTACAACCTCCCGTTCCGTGACTGCGCGCAGTATTCGTCCGGTGGGGCGTTCGACACCGCGGAGTACCTCGCGTGGATCGACGCGCTCGCCGCCGGAATCGGCGATCGCCCGGCGACCGTGATCCTGGAGCCGGACGGGCTCGGCATCATCCCGCACTACACGAACCTCGACGGCATGCTCGAGTGGTGTCAGCCCGCCGAGCTCGACTCCGCGACGGCGGCCGCCACAGGTTCGCACAGCTCAACGGCGCGGTCGACGCACTGGGCGCGCTCGCCGCGGCATCCGTCTATCTGGATGCCACTCATTCGGGGTGGCTCAACGTCGGCGACGCGAGTGACCGCCTGCTGAAGGCGGGCGTCGAACGGGCCGACGGCTTCTTCGTCAACGCCTCGAACTACCAGTTCACCGCGAACCTCGCCGCGTATGGCCGCTGGATCTCGTCGTGCATCGCGTACGTGACGCAGGTGGCGATGGGCGACTTCGGCAGCTGCGGAAACCAGTACTGGAACGGCGGCCCGGCCACCGGATGGAGTGGCACCGCGATGTCGAACTACGGCGAGTGGTCGGCCGACGATCCCGATCCGGCGCTCAACACCTCGGGCGTCGACTCGCGCTACGCGTCGATCCTCGGTGGCGTCACGCCCGACACCGGGTTCGTCATCGACACCAGCCGCAACGGCCTGGGCCCGTGGGCCGCGCCATCGGGGGTGTACTCCGACCCGGAGGACTGGTGCAACCCGCCCGACCGTGGGGCGGGTGAGCTGCCGAGGACCGATGTCGCCGACCCGCTCATCGACGCCTACCTGTGGATCAAGGTTCCGGGCGAGTCGGACGGCAAGTGCTTCCGCGGCACCGGCGGCCCGCTCGATCCCGAGCGCGGCATGGAGGACCCCGCCGCCGGCGTGTGGTTCCCCGAGCAGGCACGCGAGCTCATCGCGCTGTCGTCGCCGGTGCTCGAGCCGCTGGCATGCCACGTCGACTGGCGTGCGAACGGCAAGGG
>JAUHVN010000152.1 GCA_030425055.1 Actinomycetes bacterium
CGAGGGGCGGGACGCCGCGGGCAAGGGCTCGACGATCAAGCGGGTGTCGGAGTACCTCAACCCCCGCGTCACGCGCATCGTGGCGCTGCCGACGCCCACCGAGCGCGAGCGGTCACAGTGGTACTTCCAGCGGTACATCCAGCACCTGCCCGCGGCGGGCGAGATCGTGCTCATGGACCGGTCGTGGTACAACCGGGCCGGCGTCGAGCACGTCATGGGCTACTGCACGAACGTCGAGTACCACCGGTTCCTGCATCAGGCGCCGATCTTCGAGCGGATGCTGGTCGAAGACGGCATCCTGCTGCTCAAGTACTGGTTCAGCGTGTCGCCCGACGAGCAGGAGGCCCGCTTCCGCTCCCGCGCCGAGGATCCGATGCGCCGGTGGAAGCTGTCGCCGAACGACGTGCTCTCGATCACGCGGTGGGAGGACTACTCGCGCGCGAAGGACACGATGTTCGTGCACACCGACATCCCCGAAGCGCCCTGGTTCGAGGTGCCGTCGATCGACAAGCGGCGCAGCCGGCTCAACATGATCCACCACCTGCTCTCGCGCATCCCGTACGAGCACGTCGAACGCGAAGAGGTCGTGATCCCGGTGCGGCCGTCGTCGGGCGGGTACGAGCGCCCGCCGCGCAACCTCGAGAACTACGTGCCCGACTTCGCCGGCACGCTCGAGGGCGTCGAGCCGCGGGGCTGACGATCGTCAGTCGCGGATGCGGACCGACAGGCAGGTGACGCAGCCCTCGAGCTTCTCGAACTCGCTCACCTCGACCGTCACGACCTCGAGTCCGCGGTCGCGGTAGAGCGCCGCGGTCTGCGGGGCGTCCGCCGACATCAGCACGGTCGTGTCATCGAGCACGACCACCGCGGTGCCGTGCTCCTCGGGGATGCCGAGGAAGTCCGGGAACGCGGACGCGTCGTCCACGAGCGGCCCGAATCCGACGACCGTCGCGTCGGGCAGGGCCGTGACGCCCGACTTGAGGTGCAGCACGCGATGCACCGGAACGGCGACGACGCTCCAGCCGCGCGGCTCGAGCATCATGCGCAGCTGCGCGATGCCCTCGGCGTTCGTCCGCGACGACGACCCCACGTACGCCGTGCGGCCCACCTTGAGCACGTCACCGCCGTCGAGCGTGCCTGGCGCCTCGATCGCGCCGACCTCGAGCCCGAGGCCGTCGACCGCGGCGCGCACAGTCGGTGCCTCGCCGCGCCGCGACTCGGCCCCCGCGCGGCACAGCACCGCCAGGTCGCCGAAGACGACCACGGCATCCTCGACGAACACGCCGTCGGGCTGGGCGTCGGCGGGCTCGACCTCGACGACCTGCCAGCCGCGCGAGCGGAAGGCCTCGACGTACGCCTCCCACTGCGCCGCCGCGAGCTGCGGATCGACCGGGACGCGGTCGAGGTGGGTGAGCTCGCCGTCGGCCAGGCGCGGTGACGGATGCCGGACGAGCAGGCGCGGCATCCGCGTCAGCCGACGCCCGGATAGGCGCGCTCGGGCGCACCCACGTACAGCTGCTGGGGACGCCCGATCTTCGTCTGCGGGTCGTTCTGCATCTCGCGCCAGTGCGCGAGCCAGCCCGGAAGGCGGCCGATCGCGAAGAGCACGGTGAACATGCGGGTCGGGAAGCCCATCGCCTTGTAGATCACGCCGGTGTAGAAGTCGACGTTCGGGTACAGGCGGCGCTCCTTGAAGTAGTCGTCGCCGAGGGCGATCTCTTCGAGCTCCTTGGCGAGGTCGAGCAGCGGATCGCTGACGCCGAGGGCTTCGAGCACCTCGTCGGCGGACTGCTTGACGAGCTTGGCGCGCGGGTCGTAGTTCTTGTAGACCCGGTGGCCGAAGCCCATGAGCTTGACGCCGTCCTCCTTGTTCTTGACGCGCTCGACGAAGCGCTGCACGCTCTCGCCGGATTCGTGGATGCGCGCGAGCATGTCGAGCACGGCCTCGTTGGCTCCGCCGTGCAGCGGCCCGTACAGCGCGTTGATGCCGGCCGAGATCGACGAGAACTGGTTGGCGCCGGTCGAACCGACCAGGCGCACGGTCGAGGTCGAGGCGTTCTGCTCGTGGTCCTCGTGCAGGATCAGCAGGCGCTCGAGCGCGCGCGACATGACCGGATCGATCTGATAGATCTCGCTGAGGACGCCGAAGTTGAGCTTGAGGAAGTTGTCGACGAAGCCGAGGCGGTTGTCGGGGTACAGGAACGCCTGGCCGATGCTCTTCTTGTGCGCGTACGCCGCGATCACGGGCAGCTTCGCGAGCATGCGGATCGTATTGAGCTCGACGTGCTCGGGGTTGTCGGGGTCGGACTCGTGCTCGTAGTACGTCGAGAGCGCGGCGGTCGCCGACGACAGCACCGACATGGGGTGCGCGGTGGGCGGCAGTGCCGAGAAGAAGCGCTTGAGGTCCTCGTGCAGCAGCGTGTGGTGACGGATGCGGTCGTCGAACGCCGCCAGCTCGTCGGCGGTGGGGAGCTCGCCGTAGATGAGCAGCCACGCGACCTCGAGGTAGCTCGAGTGCTCGGCGAGCTGTTCGATCGGGTAGCCGCGGTAGCGGAGGATGCCCTGGTCGCCGTCGATGTAGGTCACCGCCGACTTGGTGGCGGACGTGTTGACGAAGCCGTAGTCCAGCGTCGTGTGGCCGGTCTGCCGCGTGAACGTCGAGATGTCGACGCTCGGGATGCCGTCGGCGCCGCGCAGCACGGGGAATTCCGCTGTGGAGTCTCCGATCGAGACGATGGCCTGCTCGTTCCGGGTGCCCGCGTCGCTCACGGCGCCTCCTCGCGATTTCTGGTCGTGCCGGGGGTGTCGTCCCGCCGGGGGCGGCGCCGTGGCGCCTCCGCGGCCGGTGCGACGGTGCGGGGATGCCGCGCCGCCGCGTCATTACAGCCTAGTGGCCGCGCGCGCCTACTGCGGACACAGCCAAAGGCGCGCGGGAACCGATGGAGGAACCCGTCAAAGCCCGGCGGGCGTCAGCGGGCCGCGGCGCGCAGTCTCGCGGCGCCGGCATCCACCCGCTCGTCGGCGGCGGTCAGCGACAGCCGGATGTGCTGCGGGAAGTGCGGGCCGTAGAAGTGACCGGGACCGGCCAGGATGCCGAGGTCGGCCAGGCGCGCCACGCTCTCCCACGCGTCGCGCCCCTCGGTCGCCCACAGGTACAGGCCGCCCTCGCTGCCGTCGATGCGGAAACCGGCCGCCTCGACGGCGGGGCGCAGAACGTCACGGCGGCGGCGGTAGAGCGTGCGCTGCGCGGCGACGTGGGCGTCGTCGGCGAGCGCTGCGGTCATCGCCGCCTGCACGGGGGCGGGCAGCATGAGTCCGAGGTGCTTGCGGGCGGTCACGAGCCGTGCGACGAGGGCGGGATCGCCCGCCGTGAACGCGGCACGGTAGCCGGCCAGGTTCGACTGCTTGCTGAGCGAGTAGACCGACAGGATGCCGGTGACGTCGCCGTCGGTGACGGCGGGATCGAGCGCCGAGGGCACGGGTGCGGCATCCCACGGGGCATCCCACCCCAGTTCGGCGTAGCACTCGTCGGATGCCAGCACCGCGCCGACGTCGCGGGCGCGGAGACGGGCGGCGCGCAGCGCGTCGACGTCGAGGATGCGCCCGTCGGGGTT
The DNA here is from genome assembly GCA_030425055.1 of Actinomycetes bacterium. Taxonomy (GTDB): domain Bacteria; phylum Actinomycetota; class Actinomycetes; order Actinomycetales; family Microbacteriaceae; genus Microbacterium. The sequence goes on from JAUHVN010000152.1 coordinate 3,615, forward strand.
GCCGGGCGAGTTCACCCAGGCCAGTCGGGTCGCCGCCGGCCACTCGGCCGGATCGTCGGCGGCGACCGGCGTGGCTCCGACCAGCCGCGCGCCGACCTCGTAGGTCGGATAGGCCGCGCGCGGATGCACGACGACGTCGCCGGGTCCGAGGCCGAGCAGCAGCGGCAGCAGCGCCACGAACTCCTTCGATCCCACCGTCGGCAGCACGTGGTCGGACGTGAGGCCGGTGACGCCGCGGCGTCGTGCGTACCAGCCCGCGACGGCCTCGCGCAGCGCCGACGTGCCGACGGTCTGCGGGTACGCGTGCGCGTCGGTCGCGGCGGCGAGGGCCTGCGCGACGACGTCGGGAGTGGGGTCGACGGGCGAGCCGATCGACAGGTCGACGATGCCGTCGGGGTGCGCGCGTGCGGTCGCCGCGTACGGCGCGACCGCATCCCACGGGTAGTCGGCGAGGTCGGCGACGCCCACGTCAGCGCTCCGTCACGGCGTTCGCTCGCGTCACGGCGCCTGCGGCGGCAGCGCGTCGACGACCTCGTGATCCTTGTGGATCACGCCGACCTTGGCGGCGCCGCCGGGCGAGCCGACGTCGTCGAAGAACTCGACATTCGCCTTGTAGTAGTCCTGCCACTCCTCGGGCAGGTCGTCCTCGTAGTAGATCGCCTCGACGGGGCACACCGGCTCGCACGCACCGCAGTCGACGCACTCGTCGGGGTGGATGTAGAGCATCCGATCACCCTCGTAGATGCAGTCGACCGGACACTCGTCGATGCACGCGCGGTCCTTGACGTCGACGCACGGGAGGGCGATCACATAGGTCACGGTGCCAGTCTATTCGCCGTGCCGGGCGGGTGAGGCCGGTCGAGGTTCGGGCCAGACGACGACGGCGGCAGCGAGCACCGGCACGGCGACGGTCCACACGATCGCGAGCGAGGTCTCGGGCACGATGACCGAGCCGCCCGGACCGCGGCCCGAGAAGACGAGCGCGGAGGCGATCATGCCCAGCCCGCACGCCAGCGCGGTCCACCGGTCGGAGGTGAGCAGGCGCACGGATGCCAGCAGCGCGGCGCACCCGATGAGGCCCAGCACGAGACCCAGCGGGAACCAGCCCCACGTGTAGGCGTGCGCGATCGTGCCGGCGAGGCCGTAGACGCCGCCGACGACGAAGGCGACCAGCCAGGTGCCGATGCGGGACCACGTAGACGTCACCCCGACAGTCTAGGGAGCGCGCCCGGTCGGGGCAGCGCAGCGTCACACGGCGGTCCCCTTTCTGTTCAGCCGCGGCGAATCGCGGGTCGCGCGTCGGCGTTCCCGCCTTTCGGCGCGGTCGAACAGCACGAGGTCACGCCGCCCAGCCCCACAGGCGCAGCAGCGCCGCGGTCACGGCCGCGGCCGCGACGACCACGAGGAACGGCGCGCGCAGCAGCAGAAGCCCCGCGGCGACGAGCACCGCGGGCACCCGCGCGTCGACGACGATCGTCTGGCCGACCGCCAGCGTCTGCACCGCGACGAGCGCCGACAGCAGCGCGACGGTCAGCAGATCGGAGATGCGCGCAGGGCGCGGCGCCTCGAGCCAGCGCGGCGGCACGAGGTAGCCGAGGGTCTTGAGGGCCGCGCAGATGATCGAGGCGACGAGCACGGCGGTCCACAGCGTCACGGCAGCCCCTCCCGCTCGGGCACGTCGTCGGGTTCCGCCGGCGGCGCGTCGTCGCGGCCGAGCCAGTTCCACCAGCCGACGACGACGGCGACAACCCCGGCCAGGAGCACCGGGATGCCGGGCATCAGCACCGGCGTCAGCATCGTCGCGACCACGGCGGCCGCGATCCCGACCGCGATCGGCTGCAGCTGCCTCAAGCGCGGCCACAGCAGGGCGAGGAAGGCCGCCGCGGCGGCGGCATCCAGACCCCATGCGCGCGGATCGCCGAGCACGTCTCCGAGCAGCGCACCCGCCAGGGTGGAGAGGTTCCAGCCGACGTAGATGCCGACGCCGGTGACCCAGAACCCGATCGTGCGGGCGCGCACGGTCGTCTGGGCGAGCGAGACCGCGGTCGACTCGTCGATCGTGAAGTGGGCCGCCGCGGCGCGCCGCCAGAAGCCCGGTCCGATGACCGGCGACATCCGCATGCCGTACGCGATGTTGCGTACGCCGAGCAGCGCGGCGGACGCGATGCCGGCGGGCGCCGCGGCCAATCCGCCGGCGCCGATCACGCCGGCGAACGCGAACTGCGAGCCGCCGGTGAACATCAGCAGACTCAGCACGCACGTCTGCCACACGTCGAGGCCGGAGGCCACCGCGAGCGCGCCGAACGAGATGCCGTACGCGCTGGTCGCCAGCGCCACGCCGAGCGCCTGGCGCCACGCACGGCGCGCGTGGCCGTCGTCGGGCACGTCGTCGTCGAAGCGCGGCTCGGTCACCGCGGATGCCTTAGCGATTGTGTTCGCCACAGTGAACGCATGACCATTATCATGAACGATTCTCCGTGCACTATCAAGTCGAACGATCGTTTGCCAGAATGAACGGATGCAGAACGTCGGATCGCTCATCGCCCACGCGCTCCGGCGCGAGCGCGAAGGCGCGGGCCTCTCGGTGTCCGAGCTCGCGCGCCGGGCGAGTGTGTCGAAGGCCACCGTGTCGCAGCTCGAGTCCGGATCGGCGAACCCGAACGTCGAGACCCTGTGGGCGATCGCGACCGCGCTGGGCGTGCCCTTCTCGGTGTTCGTCGACGAGCCCGTGCACGCTCCCGTCACGGTCGTGCGAGCCGATGAGATCGACGCCGTGACCTCGGCGGTCGCGCCGTATGCGGCATCCCTCCTGTCGGCGAGCCCTCCCCACGCGCGCCGCGACATCTATCTCATCCGTGCGGAGCCCGGCGCGAGCCGCGACTCGGCGCCGCACAGCCGCGGCACGACCGAGTTCGTCGTCCTCATCTTGGGCGCGGCGCTCGTCGGGCCCGCCGGTGCGTCGGTGAGGCTGGCACCGGGCGACTTCATCACCTATCCGGGCGACGCCGCGCACGTGTTCGAGGCGCTCGAACCGGGCACGGCGGCCGTGCTGGTGTCCGAGCTGCGCTGACCGATCGCCCGTCCGGGACCGCGCAGCCCACGGCCGGGTCAGGCGTTGGCGTCCTGGCGCTTGAGGCGGGCCGTCGCGCGGGCGCGCTCGGTCTGGTCGAGCACGACCTTGCGGATGCGGACCGTCTCAGGGGTCACCTCGACGCACTCGTCGTCGCGCGCGA
>JAUHVN010000153.1 GCA_030425055.1 Actinomycetes bacterium
CTCCCCCGCAGGCGACGTGATCGCCGAAGGCTGGCACCACGGCGCGGGCACCGCGCACGCCGAGGTCGATGCGCTGTCGAAGGCGCCCGCCGACGCCGTACGCGGGGCGACCGCGATCGTCACGCTCGAACCCTGCAATCACACCGGGCGCACGGGTCCGTGCTCCGAGGCGCTCATCGCCGCAGGGGTCTCGCGCGTCGTCTATGCGATCGCCGATCCGGGCCACGAAGCCGGCGGCGGCGCCCGTCGCCTGCGGGAGGCCGGAGTCGACGTCTCGGCGGGCGTGCTCGCCGACGAGGCCGAGGAACTGCTGTCCGGCTGGCTGACCGTGCAGCGCCTGGGCCGCCCTCACGTCACCGTCAAGTGGGCCCAGAGCCTCGACGGTCGCATCGCGGCCGCCGACGGCACGAGCCGCTGGATCACCGGTGCCGCCGCGCGCGCCGATGTGCACCGTCGCCGCGCCCTCGCCGACGCGATCCTCGTGGGAACCGGCACGGTGCTCGCCGACGATCCCGCCCTGACCGCCCGCATCGACGGAGCCCTCGCCGACGACCAGCCGCTGCCCGTCGTCATCGGGCGCCGTCCGGTTCCCGAAGACGCGGCGCTGCGCCGGCATCCGCGCCCGTTCCTCCAGTTCGACGACCTCGACGCCGCGATGGCAGACCTGCGCAGCCGAGGGGTGCAGACCGTCTTCGTCGAAGGCGGGCCGACCGTGGCGAGCGCCGTCGTGCGCGCCGGTCTCGCCGACGAGCTGCTCGTGTACACGGCCCCCGTGCTCATCGGCGGCCCGCGACTGGCGGTCGACGAGCTGGGTATCACCACGATCGCCGACGCCCTGCGGCTGCGCACGACGCACGTCGAGCGGCTGGGCGACGACGTCCTGATCGTCGCGCGACCTGCGGCATCCGACCGCTCGCCAGAAGGAGAGAGCTGATGTTCACCGGCATCGTCGAAGAGATCGGCGCCGTCACCGCCGTCGAGGACTCGGGCGACGGCGTGCGCGTCACCGTGCGCGCCCCGCAGGCCGTGTCGGATGCCGCACACGGCGACTCGATCAGCGTGAGCGGGGTGTGCCTGACCGTCGTCGACCGCGGCGAGGACTGGTTCACCGCCGATGTGATGCGGCAGACGCTCGCGATGTCGACCCTCGACGGGGTGTCGGCCGGACGCGCCGTCAACCTCGAGCGGGCGACCCAGGCGCACGGCCGGCTGGGCGGCCACATCGTGCAGGGCCACATCGACGGCACCGGCGCGGTGCTCGAGGTGCGCCCCGGCGACCAGTGGCGCGTGCTGCGCATCGGTCTCACCGCCGAACTCGCGCCGCTCGTGGTCGACAAGGGCTCGATCGCCGTCGACGGCGTCTCGCTCACGGTCAGCGACGTGAGCGCACCGGATGCCTCGGACGCGTGGTTCGAGGTGTCGCTCATCCCCGAGACCCTCGAGGCCACGACGCTCGGAGCACGCACGCCCGGCGATCGGGTCAACCTCGAGACCGACATCCTCGCCCGCCACGTGCGACGGCTGCTCGCCTTCGCGCCGGACTCCGCGGCATCCGCGGCCCCCGCCCCTCTGGAAGGAGGCTCACGATGAGCCTTGCCACCATCGACGACGCCCTCGCCGCGCTGCGCGCCGGTCGACCGGTGATCGTCGCCGACGACGAGAACCGCGAGAACGAGGGCGACGTCGTGCTCTCGGCGCAGATGGCCTCGCCCGAGTGGGTCGCCTGGACCGTGCGTTGGTCGAGCGGATTCATCTGCGCGCCCATGCCCGCCGACTGGGCCGACCGACTCGACCTTCCGCCCATGGTCGAGGTGAACGAGGATGCCCGCGGCACCGCGTACACGGTGAGCGTCGACGCGGCCGACCGCATCTCGACCGGCATCAGCGCCGCCGACCGTGCGCACACGCTCAACGTGCTCGCCTCGCCCTCGTCGGTTCCGGCGAGCGTCATCCGCCCCGGCCACATCCTGCCCCTGCGCGCTGTGGACGGCGGCGTGCGCGAACGCGGCGGACACACCGAGGCGGCCGTCGAGCTGATGCGCCTGGCCGGGCTCGAGCCCGTCGGCGCGATCGCCGAGGTCGTCGCCGAGGACGGATCGATGATGCGCCTGCCGGGTCTTCTCGAGCTGGGCGAGCGCGACGGCGTGCCGGTGATCACCATCGAGCAGCTCATCGCCCATCTCGAGGCCACCGATCCGATCGACGCCGGCGCGACGCCGGCGCACCGGCGTCGGGTGAGCCTGCGCGCAGAGGCGCTGGTTCCGACCTCTCACGGCAGCTTCCGCTTCCTGGCCTACAAGGACCGCGTGACGGGCACCGACCACGTCGCCGTCGTGTCGGGCGACCTCACCGAGGACGCACCGCTCGTGCGCGTCCACTCGGAGTGCCTGACCGGCGAGGCGTTCGGCTCGCTGAAGTGCGAGTGCGGACCGCAGCTCGAGGCGGCGCTCGACGCCATCGAGCAGGACGGCGGCGTCGTCGTCTACATGCGCGGCCACGAAGGACGCGGCATCGGCCTCATCAACAAGCTGCGCGCCTACAGCCTGCAGGAGCGCGGCCTCGACACCGTCGACGCCAACCTCGCTCTCGGGCTGCCCGCCGACTCGCGCGACTACGCGGCGGCCGCGGGCATCCTCGCCGACCTCGGCGTCGAGCGGGTGCGTCTGCTCACCAACAACACCGACAAGGTCACGCAGCTGCGCGAGCTCGGTCTCGACATCGTCGACCAGGTTCCGCTGCTGGTCGGCGTCGGACCCAACAACCACCAGTACCTCCAGACCAAGCGCGATCGCATGGGTCACCTCATCGCCGATGACGACCTGCGCGACGCTCTCGAGCAGATGCACGAAGGAGCCGAGCGATGAGCCGCACGGGAGTACCGCAGGCCCGTGACGCCGTCGACGCGACGGGCCTCGACGTCGTGGTCGTCGCGGGCACGTGGCATCCGGTCATCACCGACGGACTGATCGCCGGCGCCGCACGCGCCCTCGACGCCGCAGGAGCGACCTGGCGGGTCGTGCGCGTTCCCGGCTCGTTCGAGCTGCCGGTCGTCGCGAAGGCCGCGCTGGATGCCGGCGCCGATGCCGCCGTCGCGCTCGGCGTCATCATCCGCGGCGGCACGCCCCACTTCGACTTCGTCGCGTCTGCGGCCACCGACGGGCTGACCCGCGTCGCGCTCGACACCGGCAAGCCGGTCGGCTTCGGCGTGCTGACCCTCGACGATGAGGCGCAGGGTATCGACCGCGCGGGCCTGGAGGGCTCGCGCGAAGACAAGGGCTACGAGGCGGCGGATGCGGCGCTTCGCACCGCGCTCGTGCTGCGCGACGTGCGCGGAGATTCCTGAGAAGTCGTATCACGCTCGACGGAGGGCGCTCTTCCGCGGTGAGAGTCATCGACACCGAAGGAGAACATCATGGCTACGTCCGTCACCGATTACCACGTCCTCGTCTACGGGGGTCCGACGGGATATCAGACGAATCGCGCGCAGATCCAGCTCTCCGACAAGACGGGCAAGACCGTCGCGTGGATCCGGTTCAACGACCCCGGCATGAGCTTCGAGACCGATTACGAGGCCGACGGCATCATCCGCATGCACCTGCCGACCACGATGTTCGAGCCGGTCGTCGACCTGCTGCGCAACGAGGACGGCACCTACATCTACTTCACCGCCGGCCGCGCGTTCCTCGGCACCGCCAAGGAGCCGATCGGCGAGGGCGAGTAAGCACGTCTTCGGCGGGGTCGGATCTCGGGGGATCCGGCCCCGCCGGTCTGTGCGAGGTGAGGCGCGCCTTGCTGGCGGCCGCACCTCGATCGGCATAACGTGAGCGGCATGGAGATCCTTCGCCACATCGTCGTCTTCATCCACCTCATCGGCTTCGCCGTGCTCTTCGGCGCCTGGCTGGTCGAGGCCGTCGCACGGCGGATGCAGTTCACGCGGCTCATGAGCTGGGGGCTGCTGATCGCCGGTGTCGCGGGCATCGTGCTGGCCGCCCCGTTCGGCGTCTCGTACGAGCTGAACTACGTCAAGATCGGCGTCAAGCTCGTCGTGCTGCTCATCATCGGCGCCCTGCTCGGCATCGGCACCGCGCGCCAGCGCAAGAACGGCTCGGTGCCGCCCGCGATGTTCTGGTCGGTCGGCGTGCTGACCCTGCTCAACGCGGGCATCGCCGTCCTCTGGCGCTGAGCCGACCCAGCGACGACGCCGACGCCCGCGCGGTGGTCGTCAGCCGTTCCCTTCGCCGCCCGCGTCCCCGGTTTCGTCGCCGCCGACGCTGACCTCTTCGATCGCGTCGTTGGGCGCGGGAGTCACCGAACGCTCGCGCTCGGGCGGCGTCGCCGACCGGACATCCGCGAGCCGCAGCGCCGCGCGCGCCTCTTCGCCGGTGAGCCCGAGCACCGAGTTCACGTGCACGTCACGCTGCGGGAACGGGATCTCGATGCCGTGATCCTGCAGTGCGGTGTGCAGCGCCCAGTTGTATGCGGCGGTCACCGCGCCGGGCTTCTTCGTCGCGTCGGCGGTGATCCAGATGACGAGTTCGAAGTTGAGCGAGCTGTCGCCGAACTCGGTGAGCCACACGTGGGGGCGGCGCGGCCCGTCCAGCTCCAGCGTGAAGGGCACTTCGGCGGCGGCCGCCAGCGCCGCCTCCTTCACGATGTTCTTGTCGGTGCCGTAGGCGACGCCGAAGGGCACGTGCAGCCGGCGCACCACGTCGCGGTGCGTCCAGTTGACGACCCGCCCGTCGACGAACTCCGAGTTGGGCACCAGGATGTCGAGGTTGTCGTTGGTGGCGATCGTCGTCGCCCTCATCTTGATGTCGCGCACGCGTCCGCTCACGCCCGACTCGAGCTCGACGAAATCGCCGATCTTGAGCGACTTGTCCAGCAGCAGGACGACACCCGAGATGAAGTTGGCGAACAGGGACTGCAGGCCGAATCCGAGTCCGACGCCGATCGCGCCGGCGATCAGCGCGAAGCGGTCGAGGGGCACCCCGAGCGCGGTGATGGCGAAGATCACGCCGATCCCGATCACGGTGTACGCGGTCAGGCGCGACAGCGTGTACCACGTCGAGGTGTGCGCGCTGTCGCTGCGCCGCCCCCGGCGGCGGATGAGGAAGCCGAGGCCCCCGGCCACCACGATGGCGACGAGGAGGATCACGGCGGCCCACAGCAGCCCCGACACCGAGAACGTCGTGTCCAGGATCTGGACAGTCATGGCCACCGCCGTTGCTCCCACGAGGTCAAGCACAGCACACATCGGCAGCGCGCGCCGTCATCTCGGCCGAGTTGTCGTCAGTCGAGGAAGAGCGCCCGCAGCCGCTTGGTCGTGAAGACGAGACCGACGGCGATCATCACGACGTAGTACAGGACGTGCCACAGCATGTCGGGGCTCAGGATGCCGGTGGTGAGCCCGCGCAGCAGTTCGACGCCGTGCCACAGCGGGAACGCCATGATCACGTGCTGGATCCACTCGGGGTAGACCGTGATGGGGTACAGCGTCGCCGAGAAGAGGAACATCGGCAGCAGGACGAAGTTGATCCAGTCCATCTGCTGGAACGTCTTCATGTAGCTGGTGATCGCCATGCCGAGGCTCGCGAAGCCGAACGCGACCAGCATGACCGCGGGAAGCGCGAGGATCGCGGTCCAGGCGAGGTTGAGCCCCAGCACCTGCATGATGACCATGAAGCCGGTCGCGTAGAGCAGTCCGCGCATCAGCGCGTAAAGGATCTCACCGAGGGCGACGTCGAGCGGGCCCAGCGAGGTCGCGAGCATCCCCTCGTAGAGCTTGCCGTAGTTGAGCTTGAAGAAGACGTTCCACGTCGAGTCGTAGATCGCGCCGTTCATCGCCGAGACCGCGAGCAGCGCGGGAGCGATGAACGCCGCATACGAGATCTCGACGCCCCCGGTCACCTGGATGTCGCCGATGAGCTTGCCGAGCCCGATGCCCATCGAGAGCAGGTAGAAGACCGGCTCGAAGAAGCCCGACAGCACGACCACCCAGCTCGACGATCGTGCCGCGATCAGCCCGCGCTGCACGACCGCCTGCGGGTTGCCCGCCCACAGCGCGCGCACGCCGCCCGAGCGGACGGGCGTCGTCTGCGACACGACGGTCATTCGCCGAGCCTCCTCCGGAAGATGCGCCGCGCGATGACGAGGGCGCCGACGGTCAGCAGCAGCAGGTATCCGAGGTGGACCGCGATCATGGCGGGATCGGCCGGCTTGTCGTACGACACCATCCGGCCGAGCTCGGTGGCATGCCACAGCGGTGAGACCCAGCCGATCCACTGCAGCCACAGCGGCAGCGTCACCAGCGGATAGAAGGTGCCCGAGAAGAGGAACATCGGCATGAAGACGAAGCGCTGCACCAGCGCGATCTGCCCCTTGTCCTCGGTGATCGACGCCGAGTACGCCATGTAGGGCACGCCGAAGGCGAGCCCGGCCAGCACGCCGATCGGGATCATCAGCCAGCCCGTCGCCGGGTTCGGCACCGCCTGGAACACCCACAGGAACGCGTAGTACGCCGTGACGACGAAGGCCATGCGCGCCGCGCCGCCCAGCACCACGCCGCCCGCGATCTGCCCGGGCGTGAGGGCCGAGGCGCTGAAGCCGTAGAAGTAGCGGCGCCACTTGAACCCCGCGATCACCGGGTACGAGAACTCCTCGGCCCCGACCTGGAGCGCCGCCGTCATGAGCAGTGCGGGCGCGACGAACACGAGGTACGACACCTCGATGCCGCCGTCGGTGATCGGGGCGTCGATGAGCGCCGCGAGGCCGACCGCGAGCCCGAGCAGGTAGAGCACGGGCTGGCCGAGCCCGCCGACGAGGATCGTCCAGCC
>JAUHVN010000154.1 GCA_030425055.1 Actinomycetes bacterium
CTACGGCCACATGCAATGGGGATCCCTCCTCGTCCAGCAAGGGCAGGGCGTCACCGCCGGCACCCCGCTCGGGAAAGAGGGGACGACCGGCCGGTCCTACGGCTGCCACCTCCACTTCGAGATGCGGCAAGACGGCGTCCCGTTCGACCCCCAACCCTTCCTGGCCGCACGCGGCCTCCCCCTCCAGTGACCGCAACGAAGGAGCAGCACATGCCACGCACGAGCCCGCTTGATGTCGACATCCCCGACATTCAGCCCGACTTCTCCGCCCCCTTCTTCCAAGGCTTCCAAGTCATCGCCTCGTACATCCTCGCCGGCGCCATGATCGTCGTCCTCATCATGCTCATCCTCGCCGGCGCGTCCCTCGCCTTCCGCGGCCTCGCCTCCGACCGCATGCGCACCTGGGCCGGCGAGAACATCCTCTGGATCTTCATCGCCGCCGCCATCCTCGGCGCCGCCTCCGGACTGTTCGCCTGGTTCGTCAACTTCGACTTCGGATTCTGATGCGCATCCTGGCGGCGCTGCTCGTCGGCACGGTGGTCGGGCTCGGCCTGACTCTGACCGCGCTTACTTCGGCGAGCGCAGCGACGGAGTCGGTCAAGGTCGCACCGGCTGCGGCGAACGCGACTCCGGTGACTGGCGAGCAGTGGTCCTCCCCCGCTTACCCCGTCGACTGTTTCCGCGTCGACGCGCAGATCACCTGCACACCGCAGAACACGGCCGACATCAAGCCGCAGCAGTGCTTCATCAACGTGTTCGTCGATGGAGCGAAAGCGACGGTATGCACCACCGACGAGGCGCATATCTCGGCGCTGAAGACGAGCGGAGGCAAACCACTTCTCGTCGAGTATGGCTGCTCGGTAGGTGACCTCGTCTGCGTCACGTTCGAGAACGCCGGACGCGGAATGGCGCTCTCGTCGACATCGATGATGTTCGCCGTCGCCGACAACATGCGGTTCGACACCTCGTCCCTGCTGTGGACTGCCGCGACAAACGAGTGGTCGTTCTGGCAGTGGGCGATCCTCGCGGTTCTCTTCGGCGCGATGGTCTGGGCGGTCGCCGCCGCGATCGTCTCGGGCGACCGCGCGGAGCTTGTCGGAGCCGTCGTCCGCAGCTTCATCGCGGTGCCCGCGACGGCGATCACGCTATGGGCGACCGGCCACCTGCTCAACGCCGTCGACGACCTCACCTGGTACGTCATGAACCGCGACGGTGCCGACGGACTCTTCGCGACGCTGCAGTCCGTCATGTGGGCGGGCGGGCAGGCCAACTACTTCTTCGCGTTCGTCATCCACACACTGTTGATGCTCGGGATGCTGCTGCTCATGCTCGTGTTCGCGTTCCGCAACATCGTTCTGGCGGCGTTGATCGCAGTGGGCCCGATCGCGTGGATGCTGTATCCCGCCCGGGCTGTCGGACCGCAATGGGTCGTGCACTATGTCTCGGCGGTCGTGGTGCTGCTTCTCACTGGTCCGCTCACCATCGGGTTCGTCACACTCATTGTCAACGGTCTCGCCGGCGTGAAGACCATTTGGGATCCCCAATCGTGGCCACTGCTTATCGGCCTTGTGCTCGTCGCGTTTGCCCCGTTCGCGGTCTTCGGACTCTTCAGCTTTGTCGGTGCGGTCGCCGCCGACTCGGTTGGCTCAGCGGTCGGGTCACGGGCCGGTCACGCGGCGACGAGCGCTAGTAGGTCGGTATCGCGCATCCCGAGCCGCGTTGGCTCGGCGCCGGCGGGCGTGCCCCCGCGTTCCTCACGACCAGGCGCTCCGGGAGCGCCCGGCGCCTCGGGCGCGAGCGGAGGCGGCGGCTCTACACCGGGTCGCCCTTCACGGGGATCAGTCGGCCCCGCGGGCTCTCCTGGCTCTCAGGGTGGTTCCGGCACTTCGCCCGCAGCGAGCCCGTCCAGCGCGGGGGCTTCGGCGCCGTCCCCTAATGGCGCCCCTCCCACATCGCGGCCCACCCCGCGGCCGGCGCCGTCATCCGCTCCTTCGCCGTCTCCCTCGTCACCCCCGCGCCCCCGAACTGAGAGGACCGCATGATGTCGACTCAGGATCTTGCCCGCCCCGTCCGCCTCCCGCGTCGCTCGAGGCAGGGCGTGGTGATGGGCATGGACGGCTGGCAGCTCACCTGCCTCACCGCGGCCGCGATCATGGTGCTGATCGGCGTCAACCGCTTCGGCCCGCCGGGACTGCTCTACGCCGCCCCGCTCTACCTGCCGATCGGCATCTTCGCGTTTGTGACGGTGCACGGCGACTCCGCTCCGCGACAGGTCGGGCTCTGGTTCATGAAGCAGGTTCGCCACGCGACCGGCGCGACGCGGCAGGTGTATCGCCCCGAGCGCGCCAGCCTCGCTGGCACGCTCAACCTGCCGGGCACTCGCGCATCCATCCAGCTGTGGGAAGTGGACGAGGTTGCGTGCGTCTATAACCCGCACGATCGCTCGGTGTCAGTCACCGCCGAGGTCGAGGTGCAGGGCTTCCTCATGAAGGACGACCCGGAGCGGTTCGACCTCACCCAGCAGTGGGCGCCGGTGCTCGCGTCGTTCACCCAGCGCCCGGGCATCAAGCGCGCGGTGCTGCAGGAACGAACGATCCCCACGACGATCCGACCCGCTCGCGACCACTATCAGTCGGTCACGCTGAAGCGGAAGCTCAACGGCGACTCCCCCGTCGCGCACAACTATGACGCCGTGATGGACAAGTCCGAGCGGTACGCGGTCTCGCACCGCAACTACCTGACCTTCACCCTCGATCTGATCGCGCTCGGGCCCCAACTGAAGTCGCTGGGCGGCGGCGAGGATGCGGTCAAGGCTCTGGCCGCCCTCGAGGCCCGCAACCTCGCCGACGCCCTGAGCGCAGCTCACATCAACGTCAGGCGATGGCTGACGACCCGCGATGTCGCGGCACTCGCCCGAGTAGGCTTCGACCCCGAGTTCGCGGCGAACGTGCAGAACCGCGACGACGACCACATCGGTGTCGATCCGGTCGCGATCGGGCCGATGTACCTCGAGGAGCCGCGCGGTAAGAGCGGCGTCGTCTACACGGACTCCGGCGTCCACACGACTCTGTGGATCCAGGAATGGCCCCGATCCGACACTGCTGTCGGGTTCGTCGAGCCGATCGTCTTCGCACGGATGCCGGCCACCGGCGAGGCGATCACGCACATCATGTCGATCGTCCTCACCCCGGTCTCGGTCAAGAAGGCGATGCGCCGCATCGAGGACGACAAGAAGGTCTGGCGGGGCAACGAACGACTTCGCGCGAAGCGAGGAGTCGACGGCTCGGCTGCGGACGCGGCCGACTGGGACGCGCTCGAACGGCAGGAGGAGGAGATCGTCGCCGGCCACGGGGAGTTCCGTTACGGCGCATATCTCACGGTGAGCGCCCGCAGCGAGGAGCTGCTGGATCAGGCGATCGCGGGCATGCGCAATGCGCTCGCGCGATCCGGCATGGAACCGCAGATCCTGTACTGCCAGCAGGCCGAGGCGTTGATGGTCAACGTGCTTCCCATCGGGCTGGGGATGAAGTGATGGCCCGACGTGTCGTCTTCTTCGAACCGGGCGATCTGTCCAAGCGCGACCGCGGCGCGATGCGCCGGCAGATCGCGCGCGATGCCCACGAGGAGCGCCCGCCGCGGAAGCGCCGCCGCGAGCGCGCGCTACCCGAGGCTGCGGTGCCCGGCCCGTTCGGCCCCGGTCTCCCAGGGGGCGGCTACTGGAACCTCGCGCGTCCGAGCATTCCGCCCCATCAGGCGACGTCTCGGCAGATCGCGGGAATCTACCCGTTCGTGGCGGATGCTGGACTTGGACACCACGGGCCGATCCTGGGCGTTGACCTCAACGCTGATGCGCTCTTCCACTTCTCACCGTGGGAGGCGTACGCCAACAAGACCGACCGCCAGACGCTCTCGACGAACGTGCTGGTGCTCGGCGCATACCGGGCTGGCAAGTCCGCGACGATCAAGACTCTCGTGACGCGCTCCCTCGCTTTCGGGCACCAGGCAGTCGTCCCCTCGGATCCGAAGGGCGAGTGGGTGACCGTCGCCGAGGCCATCCCCGACGGCGTCGTCATCCGCATCGGCGGCGGCAGCGCCGCGCGGCTCAACCCGCTCGACCGGGGCCCGCGGCGCGTGGATGCCGACGACGACCAGGACGAGAAAATGGTCCGCCAGCGCCGCATCACCACCCTCGTATCGCTCGTCGAGATGGCACTGGGCTCGACGAAGCTCAGCGCCGTCGAGCACGCAGCTCTGCACGAGGCACTCGAGCGCAGCATCCAATCGACCGGCGACCGTCCGACGCTGCGGAACGTCTACGAACACCTCGGGACGATCGTCGAGGATGCCGGCACCGACTTCCGTCTGTCGGACGGCGCCGTGCAGCCTCGATTCGTCCTGCGCCGGTTCGTCGACGGCGACCTGTCGGGGCTGTTCGAGGACGAGTCGACGGTGGCCTTCGACGCGGACGCACCAATCGTCGTCGTCGACACGAGTGAGCTCTTCTCGCGCAGCGAGCTCGTCGCGCAGCTCACCCAGGTGTGCACGACGGCGTGGATTCAGGCGGTCGTGTCGGACCGGTCGGCCAAGCGTAGTCGCTACCTGATCCGTGAGGAGGGCTGGCGCGACATGACCTCGCTCGCGGCGCTCCAGATGTTCCAGCAGTGGCTCAAGCTGTCACGCCACTACGGCATCAGCAACATCGTCATCCTGCACAAGATGGGTGACCTGGATGCCGTGGGCGACGCGGACTCGAGGGAGCGCAACCTCGCGTACTCGATCGTTGGCGACATCGAGAACAAGTTCATTTTTCGCGCGAACCATCAGGAGGCCGCGGCGCTCCGCGATCGTCTGAGCATCCCGGCGACTCATGTCGAGGACGCGCGTCGGTTGCGGATGGGAGTCTTCCTCGCCTATGTCGGCCAGTACGCCTATGTCGTGGACTGCTTCGCCACGTCGACCGACTGGGAGTACGAGCTGTTCGCTACCGACAGCGCGCTTGAGCAGAACGACGACGGCGACGCGATGCCGTACCTGTACGACCCGGATGAACTCGACCGCTTCTGGCCAGACGACTCTCCCACCGACACCAGCCTCGACGGCTGGCTGTCACCGACCTGGAAGGAGACACCGCAATGAGTATCGGCACCACGCTGCGCGCGTACGCCACGGTCACCGGACCGACGGCCACGTTCACCACGCCGGAGGGGCTCATCGAGTCCCTGTCGGCACGCCCCGACGAGGACATCCGCCAGACGATCGTCCGACGTGCGGTCGCTGAAGCCCAGCGCAACGGCCACCCCGTGGAGCTCGTCACCACTGGCGATCGCGGAGAGCATCGCTTGCGGATCGACGCTGACGGAACGCTCGTCACGGCCGCAGCGAGAGCGCCCAAGCCCGCGGCGATCGTCGACGCACGGGCTGACACCCCATCGCAACAGGGAAGGGAGGTGAAGATCGAAGCTCCGGGACACGAACCGCTTCGCAACCGCCGTGCCCCGGAGCCTCCCTCACGCCCGAGCTTCATCGACACCTCGTCCACCGTCGAGATGAAGAGCGGGGGTTGGCGCGCGTTCTTCGCTCGGCTGGGTTTCGGGCCTTCTCCCGCCGAGCTGAGGCGGCGAGACGACGAACGCGAGGTGTCGCAGCAGTGGGCCGGATGCCGCACCGTCGCGATCGCGAATGGGAAGGGCGGCGTCGGCAAGACGATGACGACAGCGATGCTCGCCGCCGTGTTCGGCCGCTACGGCGGCGGGAACGTCCTGGCGTGGGATAACAACGACACACGAGGAACACTCGGCTGGCGCACCGAGGCGGGGCGATACGACACGACGATCAAGGATCTGCTGCCGGCGGCATCCGATCTGCTGGCGCCCGGCGCCGGCGTCTCCGGCATTGCCCGGTACGTCCATCACCAGCCGATCGATCGGTACGACGTGCTGCGCTCGAACCCCGAACTCCTCGCCGTGCACCAGCGCATCCTCACCGCCGAGTTCGACCTGCTGATGCAGGTCGCCGCCCGGTACTACCGGATGGTCATCTTCGACTCCGGCAATGACGAATCGGCGGAGCGCTGGCTACGGATGGTCGACTCGTCGAACCAGCTCGTCCTGCCCACGCTTGCGACACCCGAGTCGGCCGAGTCCGCCGCCCTGCTGCTCGACGCGCTCCGCGAGCGCGACGGGCGATCGCGCGAACTCGCCGACAACGCAGTCGTGGTGGTCACGGAGGCCGAGCCGAACCCGCAGGGCGCGAACCGCATCGCGGATGGATTCTCCGGCCACGTCCGCGCGGTCGAGCACATCCCGTTCGATCCCGCCCTCAAGTCGGGAGCGCTGCGGCTTGACAATCTGCGCGCGCCCACGCGCGACGCGTGGATCCGCGTTGCTGCAGCCGCAGCGCGGGGTCTGTGAGAGGAGTCGGCCATGGAGTCGATGCTCGGCAAGGGGATTGCGGTCCTCATCGCGATCTCGTTCGTTCTCAGTCTCGTGTTCGGTTTCCTGGCCGAACTCGTGACGAACGTCGTCTGCGGGGCTCGACCAGAGCCCGACAGCATGTTCTCGGGGCTTTGGCTCGCGATCACGGGTGACACCGCGGTGTACGCGGCGCCGGCCGGATGCGCGTTGCCCGTGATCGGCATCCGGGTCGTCGATCTCGTCGCCGTTCTCCTCGTCGTCGTCCTCGCGATCCTGGGTCTCGTCGCTTACCGGCGCTACAAGGAGTCGGACCAGGCGTTCGTCGCCGATCTGCGCTCGCGCATGGGCTTCGCCGAGGCCTCCGAGATCCGCCAGTATCTCTCGGGCAAGGCCGTCCTGCGGCGAGCGCGGCAG